>PADF01000075.1 GCA_002702945.1 Methanobacteriota archaeon | reverse complement strand
ACAGGAAGTCCAAGATCATGCTTCTTAAGCAGGGCCAGCCGACGTGCTGCCTTATGATCCTCTTCAACCATTTCTTTACACATCTCTTGCGCCGTTATCTTAGGCTCCCACCCTAATTCAGCTTTTGCTTTTGACGGATCCCCAAGGAGAGTGTCGACTTCTGCAGGTCTGAAGTAGCGAGGATTAATTTTCACAATCTCTTGTCCGACTGATACCATAGGAGCTAATTTTCCAGAAATGCCAGTCACGAAACCGACTTCATCTACACCTGAACCTTTAAAGGTAATATCAATCCCAAGCGCATTTGCCGCCCATATTATGAATTCTCTTACAGAATATTGTTTGCCCGTTGCTATAACATAATCGCTGGCTTTATCTTGCTGAAGCATCATCCACTGCATACGAACATAATCTTTCGCATGTCCCCAGTCACGAAGTGCATTAATATTGCCCATATGCAAGCAGTCTTCCAAACCCAAGGCTATATTTGCTAACCCGCGTGTGATTTTACGCGTCACAAAGGTTTCGCCTCGCCGTGGGCTTTCATGGTTAAACAAGATACCGTTACAGGCATATATACCATACGCTTCACGATAGTTTACGCAGGTCCAATAAGAATATAATTTAGCCACGCCATAGGGAGAGCGTGGGTAAAACGGTGTTGTTTCTTTTTGTGGAGTTTCTTGCACTAGACCATAAAGTTCTGACGTGGAAGCTTGGTAGAACCTTGTTTTCCGTTCAAGGCCCAAGAAACGAATAGCTTCTAGTAACCTCAAGGTGCCGAGAGCATCAACATCTGATGTATATTCTGGGCTATCAAAACTAACCGCTACGTGAGATTGAGCTCCAAGGTTGTATACTTCATCTGGCTCAATGTTTCTTATCAATCGGGTTAGATTTGAGGTGTCAGTTAAATCGCCATAATGGAGCTCGAAATNNGGATTTGAAATNAAGTGATCAATTCTTTCNGTATTAAAAGAAGATGAGCGCCGTTTTATCCCGTGNGTAGTGTATCCTTTATCNAGCAAAAATTCCGCTAAATAAGAACCATCTTGACCCGTAATACCCGTAATTAAAGCTGACTTTTTCACTTTAGACCTTCTACATTTAGAGACACAAGTTTTCCAGAATTTTTATCCATGTGAGGTAAATATGCCTGAGAATAATCATCTATATGCGAATGCTCAGTTTCTCGCCAGTTCCAACTCCTAACGGTTTTAAACCCTGCAGATTTCAATGCGCTTTCAAGAGATGAGTAATCAAAAATATTTCCGTGATAATCATATTTATCTTTTTGACCTCCNCATACCAAGCCTTTAATAATTTCAATTTTATCAACAGAGCTTAACTGAGAATATATTTCGCACGCTGCTGCAAAATTTGGAACAGCTAAACGAAGAATGCCTTCTGGTTTCAAAACTCGATACCACTCTTTTAGCACATCAACACATTTATGACGACTAAAATGCTCCAAAACATGAGAGGCATAGATAATTTCAGCTGAGCAATCCTCAAGCGGTAGCTGGTCTACCGGCCCAACCATATCAATATGAGGGAATTCTAATGCATCGTAGTGCTTCCACCCTTCGATAAATTTCGGGCCACATCCTAGGTGTAATTTCAAATTNTAAATTCCTTCTCTCTTATCATATCACATACATCCATTTTAATTCGCGCATATTCAATACTGTTTCTAATACATTGAACCTGAAACGTCGAATTATAGTATGCTANTTCTGGATTATTGAGGAAAATTTGGTAGCGGAGGAGGGACTTGAACCCCCGACACGCGGATTATGATTCCGCTGCTTTAGTCCTGAGCTTTCTAATTAAATCACTAGTTTAGGCTTTAAGTTATCGTGCTTGTCACAATTGTGTCACAAGGATGATTTAAATGAGAAGTATTTGGAAACGATCTGGACGGTATCAAGCGCAAGTAAGACGCCAAGGCGTGCAAGCGGTTAGTCGGACATTAACAACTAAAAAAGTGTACTTGATTAAGTTAAATCCTGCAAATCACGAAAAACTCGTAATTCCAAAGGAGATAGGCTTTTACGGATCGAAATTGTACGGCCTTCAATCAAGTCTATAAGACCCGTAGCACCCTGGTAGCCCAGTTCATAGGTTGGCATTTCAACAACAGTAAGACCAAGACATTCTGCCATAACTCCACCGTGAAGAGCTCCTATCACTGTTTTAGTTTGATCGNCTGTGCCGTACTTTCTAACGCCATGCCATGCCCCTTCAGCCGAGGCCAGAGTAGTACAGAATATTGCCGTCAAATCTGGGATGTTTTTTAACAAGACTTTAGAGGCTTCGTAGCCNGATGAAAATGTATATCCAACCTCCTTTATCAGATCAAAATCTATTTTCACATCAAAAGAGCGAAGCGCGGAAAGATAACCCTCTAAGCGCTGTTCTGCGTTAAAACCACCTGATAGGCCNCCNATGAAGCCAATTTTNCTATGACCTTCAGCCAATAAATGGTAACAAACTGTTTCGGCTGCGTTGAGAGAGTCAATCCAAACACAATTCACTTTTCCAGCTATTTTTTTATTCATTATAACCGTATGTATNGGTAAAGTTTCAACTGCGAGCCCAATAGCTGCACTATCGTCAAATGATGCAGCAAGTACACCGTCAACATGTTCAAGTTTTTCAAGCTTTTTCAAAATTTCGGATGTGGTTGACGTTTTGGGTGTAACCACCAGATACGGAAAATAGTCNCGTTCTTCGCATGCAGCAAATGCCCCTTCCATCATATTTGATAGTGCAGGGTTATCCAACTGCGGCAAAACAATACATATTGATTTCGAACGGCTCAATCGAAGATTGCGAGCTAATATGTTTGGTCGGTAGCCTAACGTTTTGGCAGACTCGATAATTCGATCTCTCGTCTGACCACTTGCCCTTTGAGTTGGGTCCCCNTTTAGAACCCTTGATACTGTAGATGGATCGAGACCAGCATGCTTTGCCACCGAAACGAGTGTTGGTCGCTTTNGCTTATNTTCTTTATTCATTAATCTGCACACTTCCCATTTAAGAACAGCCATCCATAAGATTGTTTCTATTTTTAGTGATTTAATCTCCCCAATAAAAGTCTTGTTTACCTCCATCAATGCAGATTAAGGCTCCATTTACAAATGAGGCGCGCTCTGAGGCAAGAAAAGCGACAACATCGGCAACCTCGTGCGGTTGGCATAGCCGCTTAATCGGATTTTGATCTCTCATGGTTTGAAGCACGGGTTCTGGGTACCCAAGAATTAAATCTGTTTCTACATAACCTGGAGCTATGGCGTTTACCGTAATTCCATCTGAGCCAAGTTCTTTTGCTACTGTGCGGGTGAATGCTGCAACACCACCTTTTGCAGCAGAATAATTTGAAACATTAGGACGCCCTCCACCAGTGTAGTTTTGTGATGATGTATTTATAATTCTTCCGTAGCCATTTTTTTGCATGTATGGAGCTGCTGCTTTAGTACAAAGAAAAGTAGTAAGCATATGCGAATTAATTAGACGAGTCCAACTTTCTATAGGCATATCAATAACTTTGAAACCTACGTCAGCGCCAGCAATTCCTGCATTATTTATCAAAATATCAATTTTACCAAAATGCTTAACAACTTTCTCAACCATGGCTGGCACTATTTTTTCATCTGTTACATCACCCGTATAAGTAATCGTTTCTACAGAATAATTTTTTGATATTTCTTGGGCTGTTGCAGCCGCAGCATCACCATCTAAATCATTTATAGCGATAGACGCACCTTCTTTGGCTAACGCCTCTGCTTCCATTCGGCCGATACCTTTGGCACTGCCTGTGACCAGTGCAACACGACCCTTTAATCCTAAATCCATAATTTCTCCTCTTTTAGTCGTTACCGACAGCTTCTCTGTATTCACTCATAAAATCTATTACTTGGTCATCACCTACAACCACGTCAACGTGGGAAATTTTACCAGTGAAGTTAAAAGGAGCTTGGTAAGTTTCGCAAACTGGTGAACCGTCCTCATGTCCGCAGTGTATGCCCGCAGCATTTGGAATGACAGGCCACATCTTTTTCAAGTCAATTTCGCCCTGCTCTGTATCGTTAACAAAAAGTTTTCCTTTGCCCTCATTATCTCCAGTTTTTTCAAATCTAAACATTAATGACACTTTTCCAGAAGGAAGCGGATCTTTACTAATAACAGTCTCGCTATCGCGAACACCAAATGTGTAAGTGTAGTACAAATGATTTTCTTTGCAGAATAAGGCATAACCTCCAAACCGGTTTCCAGCTGAGAGAACAACACCTTCAGTGTCGGCTCCGTCAAGCCACACTTCCGCCTCGATCACATGCGAGCAATTGGAGACATTTGGAGTACTCATTCTTTCAACCCGCGCCATTCCTGGGTAATATCGATATCGCTCACGCGCAGCCGCCCTAAGAGTGGAGGCTGACCTCTCTCTGTCACGATCATCTAATGGCAAGACATCGTATTTTCCAGCCTCAATCCACCATAAATCTATCATTTCACGTAACTTGTCTGGATTTTTTTCTGCCAAATTATGAAATTCAGAGAAGTCACTTTCTAAATGATAAAGTTCCCAAATATCTTTATCGAATGGTTTACCTTTTGAATGTCGCGTCACTGCTTTCCATCCATCAGCCCAAATGCCACGATCCCCCAACATTTCGAAGTATTGCGCACGTTTTGGCGTAATGGACGCGGGGTCCTCTATACCACTTCGCATACTTTGACCATGTATTGGTTCCTGTTCAATACCGTTGACAGTAGTAGGCGCATCTATTCCCAGATAATCTAAAATGGTCGGAACTACGTCTATACAATGGTGAAACTGTCCGCGTATTTCCCCAGCTGACTTTATCATTTTCGGCCAATGAAGAATAAATGGATCTCTTATTCCACCCCCGTGGGTATCCATCTTAAACCATTTTAGAGGTGTATTTCCAACATGACCCCACCCCATTGGATAGTGATTAGAGGCGTATTTTGTACCGTAGTCGTTAAATGAAGAAAATAGCTCATCAAAATTTTCACTTATAAAACTGTAATGCTTTCTGATATTAAGATTACCAAATTCTCCACCCTCGTCGCTGGCGCCATTATCAGAAAGGAAAATTACAATCGTATTTTCATACTGATTAATATCCTTTAGGAAGGATATTAATCTTCCTATCTGAGCATCTGTATGGTCCAGGAACCCAGCGTAAACCTCTTGCATACGTGCGCAAAGCTTTTTCTGATCCTGATCCAATTCTGACCAAGGAGTAACCTCCTGATTTAGCTCTGTTAATTCAGTTCCTGGTGGAATGATTCCTAGATCTTTTTGCCGTTTAAACCATGTTTTTCGCATTTCATCCCAACCGGCATCAAACTTACCTTTATATTTGGCAACATATTCTTCAGGAACCTGATGAGGTGAGTGACAAGCGCCGGGAGCATAATAAAGAAAAAAGGGCTTTTCAGGTGCGACTGATTTTTGACTTTTAATCATTGAGATTGCTTGGTCTGTGAGATCTTCAGTCAAATGGTATTTCTCAGAATTTGGTGTTTTGATAACTCGATTATCTTCAACGAGTTCTGGATCATATTGATCAGCAAAGGCTCCTAGAAAACCATAAAATCGATCAAAACCTCGGCCGAGTGGCCAAGCGTCAAAGGGACCCGCTGACGTGGCACTAGTCATTCGCATTAAGTGCCACTTTCCTATTGCAAAACTATTATATCCATGCGGTTTTAGAATTTCAGCGAGGGTGGAAGTCCGTTTTGAAATTTGCCCACTGTATCCAGGAAAGCCAGTACTCCACTCGGCTATCGCTCCCATGCCAGTGGTATGATGGTTTCTCCCTGTCAAAAGAGACGCTCGGGTCGGCGAGCACATAGCGGTTGTATGAAAATTATTATATCTTAGCCCATTATCTGCAAGTGTATCGATATTAGGCGTTTTGATTGTAGACCCGTAACAACCAAGCTGGGAAAACCCAACATCATCTAAAAGCGCAATAATTATATTTGGTGCTGCGTCGGGGGCCTTATTTTCGATAGGCCAGCTAGCTTCTGATTCATATATCGTTTTGCCAATATGGCCCTTAAATTCAGTATCTTTCACAAGCCGTACTCCTTTTTTTGAAATCTATAATTTACAAAATAACATATTAAACATCGGACTGGCTCAAACGATCATTCTTAGCTTTTACAAGTAAAGAAAATGTAATTAACAAAAGCCCAATTATTATTGAAACAAACTGCAACCATCCAACAGTTGTTAGCACACCCAAGGCGACTGGAAGTCGAATTAATGCTTCCCACCCAGAGAGTTGCCGCACATCAAACATTGAAACGAAAGTACTGATAAGATAAATCACTAAAAATAAGCGTGCACATATCCATAAAAAAACATCTAATTCAAAGAAATCCGTAAACAACATGCCGGGGTAATAAGCAAAAGCGAAAGGGATGATAAATTTTGCAGCACCCAACTTAACAGCCATAATGGAAGTTCTTAGTGGTGATGAACCTGCAATTGGCGCAGCGGCATAAGCGGCCAATGCGATTGGCGGCGTTAAGGACGAAGCCACGCCGTAGTAAAAGACAAACAAATGCGCTACTAACAGCGGCAATCCAAACTTGGAAATTGCTGGTCCCATGATTAGAATAATTATTAGATAAGCTGGCAAAGTCGGCATACCCATGCCTAGGATAAGAGCCCCAAACATAGAAAAAAGAAGTGCAAGAAATAAATTCTCCTGACTGACTTCAAGAATTTTATTGGCAAAGTTCAGCCCTATACCCGACATGTTCATTACACCGATCACAATTCCAATCACGCCGATTGCAACCATAATTTTTGCGCAGGACTGTCCAGCAATACCAAGTCGGTTAATTAATTGTAGAGGATTTTTCCGCAAAACTGGATTTAAAAAACCAGAAACCACTGCAGATAAAATGCCCAAAAAACCAGCATAGGCGGGAGAACGCCCAGCTACCAGAGTTCCTATAATCACGGCAACAGGGACTACAAACATGAGGGAGTCAATAGCATCTTGCCAAGTTAGTTTCACACGCTCTGCTTCTGGAACTGGCTTTATACCTTGTTTTTTAGCTTCGAGACCGACATTAATAAAAAGGCTAATATAGTAAAATGCAGCTGGGACTAAAGCGGCCATCGCTATTTGAAGATAGGGTATGCCGGTAAGCTCAGAAATAAGAAAGGCCGCTGCTCCCATAATGGGTGGCATTATCTGCCCACCACTCGAAGCAGTAGCTTCTATACCACCAGCAAATTCGGGTTTGAATCCTCTCTGTTTTATAAGAGGAATGGTAAAGGTACCTGTACCAACCACGTTGGCTACCGTGCTGCCACTCATCGTTCCAAACATACTTGAGGCAACGATTGCAGCATATGCAGGGCCTCCACGAGTTTTAGCAGTTAGAAAAAGCGATATCCTTAGAAGGGCACGCCCTGCTCCAGTAGCCTCAAGCATAATCCCAAAGACAATGTATATCCAAACCAGACCTAGGACGATCGTGGTAGTGTTGCCAAACACGCCACTGTAGTTATACCAAATACTTTCAATGAATTCAACAATACCAAATCCTGCGTGCCCAAACATACCAGGAAGATTTGCACCAAAAAATGTATAACCAATACACGCTAGACACACTAATACCAACGGTAATCCCCACGCTCTTCTACAAAACTCAATGAGCGCTATCATACCGGCATAACCCAAAGCGATATCCCAATTTGATAAATCATAAAAACCATCATTTAGTTTGTTTTGGACGGTCATATAATGAAAGGTGCCTAAAATAGCAGAGGTCGCAAGAACAGCATCTACCATCCAAAAGAGCAAACTTATTGCTCTTCTTTGTGTTTTATACAGTTCTACTAATGGAGTGGTGGCAAAAACTATAAAAAGGCTGGCCATCATAGCGAGGGAGTTATGCGCATTTTGTTTAAAAATTCCAAAACCAGCACTATAAATGGCGGTCAAAGAGACAACTATACCAACAAGTATAGATGAATTTTTTAGGATAATGAAAATTTTACTTGTGGGCTGCTCCACAAAACCTACACTGTTTGATGGCATATTCTACTCCGCCCCAGCTAGTATGGCGCGTATTAACGTTATGTGGCTTGCGATGATATCACAAGCCACGAAACATTAGTCAGCCTGCTTCCGGAGGAACGAGGTGTTCTGGAATATCAAACCCCGCCTCCTTATAGTATCGATATGCCCCCAAATGTAGTGGCACATTCATGGCCGTAAACGCAGAGTCTCGAGTGGTTGCCCCCAAGAGAGGTGCCGTCTCATGAAATTCATCTAAGTTCTCCCAAAGAGCTTTCGTCATAGTGTAAATCGTATCGGCGCTTGTAGCTGGTGAAGAACCCATCACTAACCAAAAAGCTAGAGTGGAGATATCAGTATCAGCATTTACCTGACCTGTGTAGGTTCCTGCTGGAATTGTGCCCATAGTATTTCCTTTGACCATCTTGGCCTGCATGGCTGGCATAGCCACTGCTTCGTCGCTAAACCCAATAAGACGAAATTCATTGTTCAGACCAAACTGTTGAACAATAGCACCGCCCAGTGGTGCAGGTCGAACAAAAACATCAACTTGCCTATCAGTCATTGCCTGAGCTCCAGCGCCCCAGCCCAATAAGACACCTTCATAATCCGCTTCTGGTTGATATCCGGTAGCCAGTTCTATTAAATCACGAGACCACTTTGAGGCAGCACCACTAGGAGGACCAAGGAATACTTTTTTTCCCTTAATGTCCTCAAATGTTTCAATGCCAGAGTCCGCATAGGTAATAAAATGAAAGTGGCCCGCTGAAAAACTGAATATTGATCTTAAATTTGCATGAAGTTCAGGTGCATCTTCTAACTTACTGTACATTGCCTTTTTATCACGCATATTATCAGTTTGGGCGATAACCATAGAGCTTATGTCAATTTCACCACGACCTAAAACAATCATTGATTTTGTCACAGTCTGAGATGCGTTAATTTGCATTTTAATATCTGTGTGAGCTGCAACAACTTTATCAAAACCTACGGTGGCAAGATAAGCTCCTGCACCTGGCGAAGCAGTTTGCGCTTTCACAAAAGTTTCAGCAATGCCGACACTGCCAAACGTGGTGGCAGTTATAGCAAGCATAGTTGCTATTAATTTTTTGAAGTTAAATTTCATTTTTTTCTCCCTCTATAGGCACACCTTGTTAAAGAATCGTATTTTCAATATCACCTACAACCGAACAAACGATTGCTCATAAGTAACTTCAAGTCAAGAAATATGATCTTAAAGAACTTTCGGACGCAATTTAAGTTACTAAATCCAGCAAATAAAAGTTATATCAATAAATTAAGATACTTTCTGCAATTTTCTGTAGACGTAATCCCAAACTCGAGCGGAGATTTTGAAATAAGTTGACAAATTTAAAGTAAATTTCCTAAAAATTTCAATTTTACTATTGAACAAACCTTTGTCTTAATACTTAACTAGGGCTAGAATTGGTGAAAGTAGATATATGACTAAGCAGATAGTTAGTTCCAAAGCACGTGAGGATAAAGCGTCGCACGATAAGGAGTTCTTTACCCCTCTAGACATTAAGACGCTAAAAAAAATTATAGAAATAGTAGGTGAAGACAGTGTGCTCGATAGTTACGAAGATCGTTTAAAGTTTAGCCGTGACAGATTACCCTTTACCACCTTTCATCTGAGAGCTGGAACAGTTACTGAGGCTTTACCTTCTGCAGTAGTAAAGCCAAGAACAGAAGATGAACTGATAAATGTCTTAGCAGTCGCAAACAAGAGTAATATCGCTGTAATAGCATACGGTGCTGGCTCAGGTGTTCTGGGTGGGGCATTACCAGTATGTGGAGAAATAATAATAAACCTGGAAAACTTTTTGGGTCTACCAAAGATCGATCAGGAAAATCGCATGGTGACGGTTTCGTCTGCGTTTAATGGGGGAGAATTAGAAAAACTACTAAACGAGGAAGGATACACCTGCGGGCATCATCCTCAATCTTTACACATATCTACGGTTGGCGGTTGGGTAGCTTGTCGAGGTGCCGGACAAATGTCATCTAGATACGGAAAAATCGAAGACATGGTGCTTGGAGTCAGAGCCTTACTACCCGAAGGTAAAGTTGTGGATATTAAGCCAGTTTCTCGCCGGTCCGTAGGCCCAGGTATACTTGACTTTTTAATTGGTTCTGAGGGCACAATTGGAATTTTAACACAAGTAACCCTAAAAATATGGAAACTTCCAGAAGTAAGGTTACCAGCAGTTGTGGCTTTTCCGTCTCTCGCGGCAGGGCTAACCGCAATGCGCGAAATTATGCAAGCCGACTTACGTCCAAGTGTTGCCCGCCTATACGATGCTCAGGAAAGCAAAGAAAAAGCCCATAAAGATGACGACTTATCAGTCAATCCAATTATGTGTATTCTGGAATTTGTTGGTTCAAGAAAATTGGCTAACACGGAGTTTGAGCTTGGTTTGGAGATTTGTGCTCGACATGGCGCAATAAAACTTAGCAATCAAAGTTACGAAAAGTGGCAGAAAGTACGTTTTGAGTCTTACTCTGCGGAATTCATTGCAAAAGGGGGTTACGTTGAAACTATTGAAATAACTGGGCTTTGGACAAAAATACCAGTTCTTTACGAAGAAATAAAATCAAAAATAAATGAGCTAGATGAACGAATTTACTTTGGGGCTCATTGGTCTCATATATACTCTGAGGGTTCTTGTCAGTATATGACTTTCAGGATACCCAACATCGGCGATGAAGACCTTGCCCTTAAGCTTCACCTCGAAATCTGGAAAATAACGCAGACAATAGCTTTAAAACATGCTGCATCTATCGCTCACCACCATGGCGCTGGAGTGTTCCGGAACCCTTGGATTGAAGAAGAATTAGGTGGGGGACTCGAAATAATAAAGGCCACAAAAAGAGGGCTAGACCCAAACAATATATTAAACCCAGGCAAATTAGGTTTACCAGCTCGGCCAGGGTCGGTTTTACCAACTGACAGTATGACTTAAATTAGTGAAAGGCAGATTAAGCTCCGATATAAATTTGTAATCCCATCTAACAATTCGAGAATTCTGATATGTTGAAATTTGAAGTCAAAACAAAACTAAATGAGGTTAAAAATTTATGGGAAGAATTAAATAGCTGGTTTAGACCAAACTCACAACTATCAGCAAAGGCTCTAAATTGACTGCATTTTTAGGAATAGATTTAGGGGCTGGCAGTATGAAGGTCAGTGTTGTTTCAAAGGAAGCAAATGTTATTGGCGATGCTTCCGCACCAGTAACAACATCGTCCCCACATTTGGGTTGGGCAGAACAAAATCCAAAAGAATGGCGAAAAGCGATGATTACTGCCATACCTAAGGCTTTAAAAAACGCTTCCGTGGCAGCAAGCGATGTTGAAGCAATAAGTTTTAGCGCTGGTGCACATTCTTTTGTACTGGAAGACAATAAAGGTCAAATTCTACGACCAGCTATAATGTGGATGGACCAACGGAGCGCACTTATTGCAGAGTCAATGAAAGCTAGCTCATTTGACTTAATATACAAAAAAGCATTGAATGTTCCGTCCGCAACATGGACATTACCACAGCTTGCTTGGCTATCACGTTACGAACCAGAAATTGTTAAAAATGTTGCAAAGGTTTTTTTAGCGAAAGACTGGCTCAGGCATCAGCTTTCCAGAGACTGGAATACTGACCTAACCGATGCCATTGGAACAATGCTATACGATTTCAGTAATAAAAAATGGTCACAGAAAATCTGTTCGCTCGCCGATTGGGATGTAGAAACACTGCCGCCTGTTGTTCAAGCTGTCACAGTAACAGGACAAACTTGCAAAGGTTATTGTGAAGATTTTTCACTACCTCCTGGAATTCCTATAGTTTGTGGTACATCTGATACATCCGTTGAAACACTTGCTGGAGGAGGTGTAAAATTAGGAGATGCAACTGTTAAATTGGCAACAGCAGGCACAGTATCAGTTATCAATAATTGCCCAGCACCCACTCCAAGTCTAATTAACTACCCCTATGTAATTCCCGATCTTTGGTACAATATTGCTGGGACCAATAGCTGCGCTTCGGCACATCGCTGGTACTGTGACCTGCTTTATGGCAACGGAGATTCTGGCGATTTACTAGATATGGACTCTGAAGTTGCGCTTTCTCCAGTTGGCGCAAAAGGCCTTTTATTTCACCCTTATTTGCGCGGAGAACGCGCTCCATACTATGAACCGCGGCTAAGGGCTGACTTCATAGGGCTTACTTTTGAACATTCGCGTAAAGACA
>PADF01000065.1 GCA_002702945.1 Methanobacteriota archaeon | reverse complement strand
TTTCGCCACCGGTCAACAGGTCAAAGTAGAGTGGAATGGTGGATGGTGGGATGCACTAATTAGAGAAATTCACGGTGGTAAATACTTCATCCACTATGTAGGATTTGATTCTAGTTGGGATGAATGGGTAGATGATTCAAGAATCCAAAATCTGTAATAAAATCTGGGGTTTATGTTCCCTAATAGTTAGTTACAACATGGTAGACGAAGTGAAATCTTTCCAACGATTCATTCTTAATTTCTTGTAAGCGTTTAGTAAAGACATCATCGTAATTTTTCAAGACTGAGCTTGAATGATTGCAAATTCTTTTTACGCGCTTCTTTTCTATCTATTATTGGATTTGGATAGTCTCTGCCAATCAAACATCCCGCTGATTCTTGGATGTGCAACGGGGCTAGGTGTGGCTCAAAGATGTGCTTTGAAGGGAATTCAGCAAGTTCTGGAATCCAATGTCTGATAAATTCTGCATCCTTAGTTTCAACGTTTAAACTAGACTTGGAATCGGGACATGGATTGTATATCCTATAGTAAGGCATTGAAAACGGTGCAACTCCTGCTAACCAAAGCCAATTTCCATTATTTAGCGCCCAATCACTATCAATTAATTTGCGCTCAAATATGTCTCTGCCATGTGTCCAATTTTGCCATAATTGCCCACGAGTTAGAAAGCATGAAACAGCATGTCTTCCGAGATGGTGCATCCAACCCGTAGCGTTCAACTGACGCATCATGGCATCGATAAGCGGAAATCCAGTTTGACCAAATTCCCAAGCATCTAATTGGACCTGATTCAATTCTCCCCACTCAATTTCTTTACACTGAGAATTGCCTGAATCTTGATCCCAATTTTCGACTGATCTTGAGAGAAGATAGAACATTTCTCTGAACAAAATTTGCCCGTGGAGTGAAACCGGAGGCACAGTGTGTTCACCCGATTGTTGAATTTTTGAGCATGAATTCCACAACCGCCGTATTGACAGACAACCCGTACTAATGTATGGTGATAATCCAGTTGTTGTAGGTTCCATAGGATTGTCTTTGGTATTTGTTGAGATTGACTTAGGTTTGTTGAAACTATTTACGTAATCTTGCTGCGATATTACCTTCTTTTCCAATCTGGCAATTGCTTCACTTTCCCCGCCGATGAAATAAGTAGGCTTAGTTAGTAATGGCCGAATTTTGTCGAGTGAAATTTGATACTCAGAATTCACCGATAGGGCTTGCTTGGGTTTACCTGCTGAAGGATTTGAATCATTTGTTGCGAACACAATATTATCAAAGTCTCCGAATTCTGTTTTGAACAATCGAACCATGTCTTTCATTGATTTAGGTGGTTTGAAGCCAGGAGAGTTGACGATTGCTTCAATATCAAGAATTGTTTGACTTGCGGGTAATGATTTAGTAGACCAATTTTGGTTAGTGCTGAAGAAATTTTTTTCAATTAATTCGGATTGCTTTCTATCTCGGGGGTTTGTCGAATATTCGTTGAGTAAAATTACCTCAAATGATTGTAGTTGTTGTTTGATTGAATCTAAAACATCTAAGCTATCGCCTGAAAAAACATGTAAGTCTAAGTCTAATTTATCCTTCAAATTTTGATGTAGATTATCCACACAATCAAACTGAAATCGTAACCTTTGCTCTCCCATTGTCAGAGTACTCTTCTGTTGAATTTCCTCATCAAAGATGTATATGGGAAGGATAGAATCTACATTCTCTGACTCATAAGCCCAAGACAATACCGGATTATCATGGATGCGTAACGAGTTACGGAACCAGACAACAGCAACGACCATACACGTATGTAGCAGATAAAAGTTTTAAACATCTGTTAAATTTCACATATAGGCAAGTGTCATACAAATCCTTTCTGCATTGAATAAAAATCAAGAGTATTCATCCAGTCAAATGAGTTTAACTCATTAGTTGAGACCTACTCGGTGATATCATGAAACCCACTGACTCACTAGAAATAGGTCGAGGTTTCGTCTTGAAGAATCGTAGTTTACTTGCTGCTATGACTAACAAACAAAGTAATGAAGATGGAACATTATCTGATGAAGAGATTAACTGGCTAGTTCGTCGTGCTAAAGGTGATTTTGGAATTACCACCACTGCGGCTGCTAATGTTACTGAAACAGGACGTGGTTGGGATGGAGAAATGGGCGTATGGGGTGATCATCAATTACCCGGTTTAACAAATATGGCTAATCAATTAAGGGAGACTGGAACCATCAGCCTAGTTCAGTTATTCCATGGAGGTATGCGTGCCCCGATTAGTATTAATGAAGTTCAACCGATTTCTGCTAGTAAAAATACCGAACCAGGAATGGATGGTATTTACACAAGAGAAATGTCTGAACAAGAAATAAATTCAATGATTGAATCATTTACTGAAGCAGCCGTAAGGTGTCAAAAAGCAGGGTTTGATGGTGTTGAATTACATGGTGCTCATTCTTACCTTATTTGCCAATTTCTTGGTAGTATTACAAACCGCAGAGAGGATGATTGGGGAGGTGACATTCAATCACGAAGTAAATTTCTTCGCGAGATTATTCAATCTGTTAGAAAAGCGACAGGTCCTAATTTCTTAATCGCTGTAAGAATTTCACCAATTATCGAAAAGGCTGGAATATATCTTGAAGAAAGTTTAGAATTGGCTAAAATTATTTGTGATATGGAAATTGATATGCTTCATATTTCTTGTTGGGATGTTTTCCAGCCTGTGGAGGGTGAGGAATCAGGTCCGAGTTTAACCAAAAGATTCAGAGAAATAGTTCCTCGAAATATATCATTGATATCTACTGGTGCTGTTTGGACTTCCAAGGATGCTCAATGGTTAATGGACGAAGGCGCAGATATTGTCGGTGTTGCTAGGGTTGGAATTGCACACCCTGATTGGCCTAAACATTTGANAGATGAAAATTANGAGCCNCANAGGCCACCTTTCAGTGTAGAACATCTTGAAAATGTTGAACTAAGTCCTGTTTTTATTGATTATATGAAACGNTGGAANAACTTNGTAGAANANTAAANTTATAATTTTGAAAAAAAATCACACACAAATTATCAATAGCATTACCTTGTTGGTCAAACTTAGNAAGATGCCTTTGTGGTGAATAAAATTGACAGAGGACATAACTAAACCCTATGAATATCGCTATTTTATTCGTAAATTTTTCATTCCAATAGTCATTATTTTAATTCTAATTCCTGCNTTTTATACTGGCTCTCATACTTTATTGCCTTCAAAGAATCCTGAAGGAGTAATCGATTATCCAGACGTTAGTGTTGACACAAGTGATGGATTTTTACTGATAATTTTAGATGGTGTAGGCAGAGACATAATGCTAGATAGCGAATATATGCCTTTTCTTAATTCTCAAAGAGATAGTACAGCCTTGATTAATTTAGAAACAGGACCTTTGACTTTATCTGCTAATTGTGTTAAAGAAATGATGACTGGAGTTCCGAATGCNCCTATTGATGGACTTAATAATTTCAAATTACCTCACCCNGGNGGTGAAGATCCTTGGCTATTAGCGGCAGATGATGATAGGTATAGCGTCGGAATGATTGGAAGTTATGTTATGGGTAATATGTACAGTGAATTTGAAAACATTGAATTTATTGACACATTCAGAGGACATTCGGATTATTATGAAGGTGATAATGAAAGTTTCAATATNTTTAATCAATGGTTAGATAATAAAAAGCACAATGTCATCTCACTACATTTTTCAGGTTCTGACAAAGTAGGTCATACATGGGGGATATTAGGTGATGATTTCAAAGATAAAGTTCTAGATTTAGATTCTAAATTAGAATCTATTTTCTCTAAAGTACCCNCGCAGTGGAATATTATCGTCACAGCAGACCACGGATTAACAGATGCCGGAACACATGGTTCAGCTGANGAAGTAACTAGAAGAGTTTCAGCATTTGTTAAAGGCCCAAATATTGCTNNAGGTTCACAATCNGAAGGACACCAAAGAGANCTTTCTGCTCTAACCACATTTTCNCTTAATTTGCCNTTTCCCGAACAACTTCATGGCAAGATACCNTTGGAAATTTTAGATNTAAATNCAAATCAAAAAAATATCATTGAAAGTTGGAATTGGCAAGCCGCNTACGAGAGACAAATTTTTCTCGATAAAGAAAATGGTAAAGATTCTAACTTAGTAGGAGTAAACACCATTGAATGGGATAAAATAATCATAGATGGTTCATTTTCAAGGACTTCAGATGTCATTTTATCATTAGTTGTCTGGTCTGCAATTATTTTAATTTCTCTAATCTACATCGGAGAGACTGACTTTAAAGATCGCAATATTTTGAAGAATATAATTATGTTTTCAACGCTAATTTTTTGTTTAATTCTTAGTCAAAAAATGTTAANTTTTTCAGCCATGATTCCTAGAGCAATCGGTGCATTTTGTGCAGTTTGGTTGATAAGTTGGTCTTTNATGCCNAAATTTGAAAATAAAAATAAACANTCTAAATTTGATATGCTTAAAATTTCAAATAAGTTAGGACAAATTTCATCAAATCAGTTTAATTTCTTTGCTTTATTTGTTTTAATTTTGATTTTTACAGCTTCAGTATCACAGGCATTAGTATCTAGTCTTATGATTTGGATTATAATTTACTCTCTTTCTTCAAAAAATAATAAAGATTCAATTAATCATAAATATTTCTTAGATAACCCTCTTTTGATTTTCATAATTTGCTTTACATTCGCAAGTCTAAGGTTGTGGTTTACTCTTATTCCTTTTACTGTGATATGTGCACTCAAATTACGAGAATTTATTATCGATNAAAAATCGAGAATAGANATAACCTCGTTGGCTATTNCTGTATCATTACTCATTCTTTCATTATTACTTGTACATGATAGGATTTTTGAGAAACANTANCTAATGAGTGCTCTNCGTTCAGGATGGCCTGAAACAATTTTTGGAGGGATCAAATCAATTGTTATTTTATGCTCNGCTTATTTCTTATCATTGTACTTGCAAGGTGAAAAGTTAACTAAATATGANAAAACNCAAAACTTTAATCTATTATTATTNGGTATTCTCGCTCTATCTGTTGAATCAAATTTANTAGATCGAATTCTACTCTGTGTAATTTTATTCCACTATTTGGGATTCATGTACTACAATATGTTTTCAAGAGGGATTAATTTTTCAAGGTCTAGTATGATCAATATCTTATCATTGCATTTATTGCTTATTTGGGGGGTTTGGGCTTCTACTTTGGCGCTAATTTTAATTCCGATAATTTCACCATTAGTAAATAGTTTAACAGATAAAATCGACCTCGATAAGGATTTATCCAAAAATCATAAGTTACTTATTTCGATGGCTGTAATTCCTTGGGTAATCTGGATTTTCTGGTGGACTTTAATGGGTCAAGTGAACGGTGTTCAGACTTGTTTTGAAGGTATTTGCCCATATCCAAGAGAACTTGACCCAGGTAGAGTTATGGTGAAAGGAGGTTATGTGGGTATAAGAGAAAATCCACCCACCAATTGGATGATTTTTATGGTTGGATTNCCAATATTTATTTTTTCAACTCTTATGATGTATGAAATAAGAAAAAATGGAGTTTTACTATCTCCTTATGTTATTTCTCAACTTCTTCTAATCCTAGGTTGTGTCAACATATTGGCTTTTTCATCTGAATATCCAAGACTAATATTCACATTATCGTGGAACATTCTTTTTGCAATATTACAGATAACATTTGCATTATCAGCAATGTTTACGTATAAATACACAAAAAATAGCAAAATAAAACCTAAAATCGAGTTATGAGAATAATCCTAAATAAGAATATTATTCTATATTTTTGATATCAGATAGATTATTTTTAGTCAAAAACCATTCAAGTTCATAAGGGACGACTGCTCAGCGAAGTTGGAGGGAATTAAATGTCAAATTTAGGTACACCTAATATCGATTTGACCAAGTTGTCTAAATTCTCTCACATGATTGATGGAAAATCATATGACGCTGAATCCTTAATGAATAGCGTCAGTATGATCTCAATGAAAATTAATTCATCAAATATTGATTATGTCAAGAAATTTACATCAGAGGGTTTGTCTAAGGAATCTAGAATTGAACTCATTAGAAAATTGAAAAATAATCTTGGTTCTGATGTTTTTGAATTCTCGACCTGTAATCGAGTTCTTTATGTTGGATTTGGAACCAATTGTGATGAATTAGAAAGATGCGTTATGAGTGTTTTCAATCAAGATAAATCACTTTTTGAAAGATATCAAGGAATTGATGTTTGGCGTCATCTTGTCAAAGTCTGTAGCGGTCTAGACTCATTTATTATCGGAGAGTTACAAGTAATGTCGCAGTTTAGGGGCTCAATTTCGTTACACAATGAAAATGGTTTAATCAGTGATATAAATTCCTCATTTTTCAGCCACATTATATCCGCTAACCGTCTTTTAAGAAAAGAATTCGGCTTTAACCAAACAACAGAATCTATGCTAAATTTAGCATCTACTGCAATCGAAGAGGTTCTGTCAAAAGAAAATAATCCATTGTGCGTAGTTTTAGGATTTGGTGACATGGGACGTAAAGCTGTAGAAGTTCTTCTTCTACAAGGACATGAAAATATCACAGTTTTCTCTAGAAATCCTTCGACTGCATCACAAAGAGATTTAGAATTATCCTCACGTGTTAATCTTTTATCATTCGATCAATGGGAAAAGCAGGATATTAGCCCTTCACTAATCATATCGACGATTAGAAATATAGAACCAACATTCAATTCCTCCAATGTTATTCCAATCGCTGAACCAGTCAAGATTATGGATTTTTCATGGCCTCCTTCAATCGAATCTTCTGGAATAAATAATCGCCAAGAATTGTTAGGAATGGAGTATTGGATAAAGGTCGCCCATAAACTAGGAGTAGAATGGGATTATGGAAATACAATTCTAAGAAGTGAAGAATTAATTTCTGATATAGAAAAGAAGTTTATGTCTGCATTAACGGATCGAAATCAAGGCATGTTTAGAGCATTCATTTACCGAACCCTAGAACAATTATCTGAACAATGGTCGAGTAGCGATAATTCAAGCGATGAAAATATGCAATTAGGGGCTTTTTCTAGAGAGATTGCAACTTGGATTTGTAATCGTGAAGGTCCATTCCCCTCAAATCAACTTAGTGAAATGGTTCTTTCCACTGAAAGGGACATAAATCCAACTCTTCTTAAGAGAGTGGCTAGTGATGTGACTGACACGATTATTCACATTAACCGAAAGTCATCTCTTGCGGAGGCCACATCTTGAAACAGATTAGAATTGGTACAAGGACTTCTAATCTTGCAATGTGGCAAGCCAATAAAGTCAAAGAAAAACTTGAAGATTCAGGTTTCAAAACCGAAATAGTTGGAATTTCTTCATCCGGAGATAAATCTCTTGGTGGCGATTTATCTTCTTCAGTAGGACAGTTTATTCACGCAGTAGATAATGAATTATTAACTAATAATATCGATATAGCTGTTCATTCGAGTAAAGATGTACCAGTTGAAATTAATCAAAAATTGTCCAACCTAGCGTATCTTGAACGTGGATGTACAAGCGATTTACTTATTTTCCCCAAAAGGGAAGGATTCCAAACACTAAGAGATTTATTCAATTCAGATAAAGAAACATCTATCGACGATGCATTGAGTATTATTCCTAAATCAGGTATGGTGGGTACAGTTTCTGGTCGAAGACAATCGTTTGTTTTAGCGAGACGCCCCGATATAATCCCCATTGCAGTTAGAGGTCAAGTTGAAACTAGATTGAAGAGATTGAAAGAAGGGAGAATTGATGCTATTATCCTAGCAGAGATCGGTTTGAAGAGGTTGTATGAAATCAAAGCTCTTGAACCTTGGATTCTTCAATTCAGTGCAGTACGAATAAGTGAGTCGGAATGGCCCACTGCTCCTGGTCAAGGCTCAATTTCAATTCATTGTAGAACAGAAGAGGTTGAGTCATTACAAGATATTAGAGCGATATTGAATCATCCTAATTCCGAGAGAGATGTGATTAAAGAACGTGAAATATTATCCTCTTTGGGAGGTGGTTGTCTTTACCCTGCAGGTGTTAAAGTAAATGATCAAGAGGTAATCCTACAAGTTTCTCCAATGAATTGGAAACAAATATTTTGTAAAGGTTTAAAATTTGATGTTATGAGATATAATGGTCATATCTCTGAATTAAAAATTGAATTACCTAAACAGGAAATAACAGACTCTTTGAATCAAAGTAAAGGTCCAAAACTAATTTCAACATTAAACTCAGACAGACTTGCCAATATTCTAAATAATGATGGAATAAATATTCTTAATCAACCTGTCATTGAATTAAATTCTTTATCAAATAACTGGCCCTCAAATTTCTTACAGGAAGGAACCTCTAGATCTAAATGGCCTTACTTGATTTTAACATCTCCATTTGCCGCTAAGTGTGCCATAGAAGTGGCACAAAGCAATAATGATCTCAACAGAATCCAATGGTTAGCTATTGGTGAAGGAACAGCCAGAGCATGTTTTATGCGAGGAGTGACTGTTTCAATATGTGCAAGTTCTAGAAATTCCAGAGAATTAATTGATTTCATAGATAAAAAGATTTCAAGAGAAATAAATTTGATGATTCCACGTTCTAATGTTGCTTCCCAAGAACTTGTTAACGAACTAGAAAGTTTAGATTTTGAAGTAAATTCATGGATTGGTTATGAAAATAAATCTAGAGTGATTAATTCTATAGAAATGAGTGAAGAAGACGTATTACTATTATCCTCGCCGTCTTCTGCTAGGTCATGGGTTGAAAATTCATTACCCATACCTAAAAATATACTGTGCATGGGCAAAGCATCACAAGAGGAGATAGATTCACTGGGTTATTTCTCGAAATCAACAGTAGAGATTTTACAAGGGCCTACAGCAGAATTTGTTTCCAAATGGTGGAAAAAGAACAGAGGTGATTGATTGAACATTAGACCTAGAATTAATCGCTGGACCAAAGCGAGAAGAGATTTGAACTTTGATATTAGTATCAAATCATCTCTTGTACAACCTCATTTCGTCGTTGGCGGAGAAGGTATTGATGAACCAATCTCAAGTATGCCTGGAATAAACCGTCAATCAGTAGATAAATTACTAGAAACTATCTCAAAAGATATGGAGATGGGAATTAATTCACATATGATTTTCCCTGTTCTCGATTCAAAAGATAAGGATTCATATGCTACTAATGCATCTAATCCTGATATGCCATTACAAATTCTAGTAAAGAAATTGAAATCATTGTATGGGGGCGACATAGTAATAATGACAGATGTTTGTCTCTGTACAGCCACAGATCACGGTCATTGTGGTATTATTCATGATGAGGAAATCAATAATGAGATGTCAGTTAGTGAACTTTGTAAAATCGCTTTATCGCATGCAGTAGCAGGTGCAGATTATGTTTCTGCATCGGATATGATGGATGGAAGGATTCTAGCGATTAGAGAGGTATTAGAATCAGAAGGATTTGTCAAAACTGGAATTCTATCTTATTCTGTCAAGTATGCTTCATCGTTTTATGGGCCGTTTAGGGATGCAGCATGTTCTGCACCATCTTTTGGAGACAGAGGCAGTCATCAGATGGATATTCGGTCTGGTTATCAAGAAGCAATTTTAGAAGCAGTCACAGACGAAGGAGAAGGAGCTGACATAATAATGATTAAACCCGCTTTGACTTATCTAGATGTGGTTAGACAGGTTTCAGATGTAGTGTCTAGACCAGTTGCCGTGTTCAATGTTAGTGGTGAATATTCTATGGTCCTCTCAGTAACTCACGATGATGAATCTAGAAAGAAAATGGTTCGTGAAATATTCCATTCATTCAAAAGGGCCGGCGCCGACGTTATAGTGAGCTATCACACACGTGAGGCGATTTCAAAGGATTGGCTTTGAGGTGAATGTATGCAGAGAAACAAATCAGATTCCCTACACAAAGAGGCATTGAATCACTTAGTTGGAGGAGTAAATTCTCCTGTGAGGGCATTTAAATCAGTTCATGGAAATCCAATATATTTCGAAAAAGCCTCCGGAGCAACAGTAACTGACGTCGATGGGAATAATTTAGTTGATTTCGTTCAATCATGGGGCCCACTTATTCACGGTCATTCACATCCTGAGATAATAGACATGGTTTCTCAGAAAATGCAGAATGGCACTTCTTTTGGTGCCCCCCACATTGGAGAGATTGAACTTGCGAAAAGAGTTAAGCAAAGATTTTCACATATGGATAAAGTTAGATTTGTATCCTCTGGTACTGAAGCCGTAATGAGTGCGGTTAGACTCGCTAGAGGCTACACGGGAAGAGATTACTTAGTCAAATTTGAAGGATGCTATCATGGCCATGTAGATTCTTTGATGGTTAATTCCGGTAGTGGTTTAGCAACATTTGGAATTGCAAGTAGCCCAGGAATTCCTAAAGATACGGTTGCAACAACTTTAGTTGCCCCCCTAGATGATATTGAAGCAGTTGAATATTTATTTTCGCAACACGGTGAAGATATAGCAGCCGTTGTTATTGAACCATTACCTGCAAATAATGGTTTATTGGTTCAAAGTCATGAATTTTTGTCGAAATTAAGGTCACTATGCGATAGGTATGGATCGCTCCTAATTTTTGATGAAGTAATTAGTGGATTTCGATTTAAGCAAGGAAGTTTTGGTTCTATTTCAGGTGTAACTCCAGATATTACTGCTCTTGGAAAAGTGATTGGAGGAGGATTGCCTGTAGGTGCATATGGCGCGAGAAGTGAGATTATGGAAAGATTGTCTCCACTCGGTCCAGTTTACCAAGCAGGGACTCTTTCAGGCAATCCTTTGGCTATGGCTGCTGGTATCAAGACTCTTGACTTACTCGACGAAGACGCTTATGACCGACTTGAGCAATTAGGTGAATTACTACAAGAATCGGTCGAACCGATTCTAGAGAAGCATGGATTTCCAATGAGATTGGTAAGAATGGGAAGTTTGTTCTGGTTTTCTCCAGGAAATAATCATCCTCCATCAAGAGCAGATTTAATCCCTTCAAATGCAGGAACATTATATTCAGATTTGCACAAAGCATTGCTTGAGAAAGGATACATGTTAGCTCCTTCTGCCTATGAGATTGGTTTTATAGCAACAGTTCATGAAGAGAAACATATCTTAGGAATGGTTGAAGCATTAGATGAAGTATTAGATACTCTGGAGTGGTAATTATGAATGGTAAAGAAAGAATCACTTCTGCCTTGAAACTTAAACCAGTTGATAGGACTCCAGTTTGGTTTATGAGGCAGGCTGGAAGGCACTTACCGGAGTATCGTAAGATTGCTGCAGAAAATTCTTTTTGGGAACGTTGTATGGATGTAGATTTGTGTACAGAGATCACTTTACAGCCTATCGAAAGATACAAGAAAATAGATGCTGCAATCATTTTCAGTGATATTTTGACACCCTTGCCAAGTTTAGGTTATGATGTCGAATATGGAGGTGGAATTAGAATTAGTGAATTTCAACTTTCTGATGTAGATGATTGGACTGACTTCAGAGCTAGAAAGCATGCTCCATGGGCTGCAGATGGATTGAAATCTGTAGGAGAACATGTAGGAGATTCAATTGCAAGGCTAGGATTTGTCGGCTCGCCATGGACAATCTGTATGTATTTACTTTCTGGAGGTACTGGAGACAAAGATTTCCATAATGCAAGAGCAAAAGTTTATTCCAATCCCGATGAGTCTCAAAACTTACTTCTAAAGATGGGAGAAATTGTTGGTGATTTACTAGCAGACCAAGTTTTGCATGGGGGTGCTGATGGTGTCCAGTTATTCGATACATGGGCTGGCCTACTATCTCCAGAAACTTATCGTAAATTTGCTATGCCGGCAACAAAAAAGACAATTGAAGTTTTTAGAGAGAAAGTTGGTTATGATGTACCTCTAATTCATTATGCAAAAGGTTCAGGTCATTTACACTCTGAAATACGTAAATTAGAATTGGATGCAATTTCTTTAGATTGGCGAGATAGTCTGGCACAAAATCGTAAACAATTCGGAGATAAATTTGCCTTCCAAGGCAATCTTGATCCATCCTTACTTCATGGTTCTACTGAAATGGCTAAGATTGCAACTAGAGAAGTTCTTGAAGCAGCAGGAGATTCTCCTGGACACATATTTAATCTCGGACATGGATTTGCTCCTTCAGCAAGAATAGATTGTGTTGAAACAGTTTTGCGAGAGATTACAGGTGAAAAATAATGCGTCAGAAAATGTCTGACATGGTTCATCGTATTCAAGATGAAATCTGTATTGCATTGAAAGAAATAGATGGAGTGGATTTCCGTCAAGATGAATGGACTAGAGAAGAAGGCGGTGGAGGTAGAAGTCGAGTATTTTCTGGCGGAAAGGTTTTCGAGAAAGCAGGAGTAAATGTCAGTGTCGTTCATGGAACTTTAAGCCCTCAAGCGGCTAAAAGTATGGGCGGAGGTCATGAACTGAAAGGTACAGATTTAGATTTCTTTGCGACAGGAATCAGTCTTGTATTACATCCTCTCAATCCTATGGCGCCTACAGTTCATGCAAATTATCGTTACTTTGAGAGAGGGGAAGGTCAAAAGCCCGGAAGTTGGTGGTTTGGAGGTGGTGCGGATTTGACTCCAAGTTACTTGTTTGAAGAAGATGCAGTTCATTTTCATCAAGTACACAAGGATGTTTGTGATCGCCACAAAGTAGCAGATTATGAGAAATTCAAAAACTGGTGCGATGATTACTTTTTCATAAAGCATAGAGAGGAGAGAAGAGGTCTTGGTGGAATCTTTTTTGATGATATAAATGGCGCTTCAAGGGATGAATGTTTTGACTTTGTCACCGATTGTGCCGAATCATTTCTAGAATCATATTTACCTATTTTGAATCGAAGAAAAGATCTTCAATACTCTGATCAACAAAAAGAATGGCAACAAATCAGGCGTGGAAGATACGTTGAGTTTAACTTAGTTTACGACCGAGGGACCACTTTTGGTTTGACTACTAACGGTAGAATTGAAAGTATTTTGATGTCATTACCTCTTACATCTAGATGGGAGTACTGCCATGAAGTTGAATCCGGAAGTGAAGAGGATAGATTGGTTCAATTACTACGTAATCCAATAAACTGGGTAGAAAAATAAACTGAGATGTTTGCATGACTGACTTAGAAAGTTGGATAAAATATGGCGATGAGATGAGAAGGCCACTCATCATCAATCCCGATTTAGCAAATTCTTCAAAGGTCGTAATTGTCGGTGGCGGACTTTCTGGAATGACATGCGCCTATAGATTGTCACAAAAAAGGCCGGATTTGGAAATAATTTTACTTGAAAAAAACGATTTCTTAGGAGGTGTCATTTCAACATGGGAAAGTGGAGAATGGCTCTGTGATCTAGCAGTAAATGCCACAAGACCACATCCCGCCTTTTGGAGATTAATTGAGGACTTAGAAATTTCAAATTCTTTCAAACCATCCAATGAAAAAGCAAAGTCAAGATGGATAATTTTGAACGGCCGAAAGCACAGGTTATCTATGTCTTCGATTTTTAGAATTGGTTTTTTTAGAATGTGGAAATCGATCAAGAAATCTCGCAAAGGCGGCGTTTCTGTTGCGCAGTTAATTCCCCATAAACAGATAGCAGATGCACTGACTTTGGGCATTGTCAATGATACTTCTGAAAATGTTGATGCTGATTTTTTAATGCCGTCAATGACAAGTTTTGGGCCAAAGCCTCCTGTTAAAAAATCTAAGTTAAAGAAAAAGATACTTCAAAACTATCCCATTTTCACTCCAAAGAAAGGAAGTATTGCTTCTTTAGAAGGGGGTATGAAAACCTTAATCACTGCCCTAGAGGAAAAATTACATGATAGTAATAATGTTTCAATAAAACTCAATCAAAAACCACAATCATTAGAATCTCTTTCTTCAGAATATGGAATACCAGAATCATCAATCATCTGGGCAGCAACCGATTTTCAAGAAGATGAAAAATTCACAGAATTATCTATTTTTGTTATAGGATTTAAGCAGGAACATGTGAAAAATATTGAGATGGGTTATGGGACATTGATTCCCGACACTAAAATTCCTATTAGTGGCATTTTGAATGAAAGTGATTTACATAATTCCAGTAGAGCTCCGAAAGGCCATAGATTGTTTAGACTCATGGTTCCTCATAGTAGATGGAACGGAGATGAAGAAATAATACTAAAACATGCAGAGAAATTTCTAGCTACAAATCCAGTATTATTTTCGAAGATTGGTGTTAGAAAAATACCCCGATATGAGCCAGGGTATATGGCTAAAATATCGAAATTAGAATCGGAAAAAAATCTAATTGGGTGGTCGGTTAGTGGTGTATCTATAACTCATGTTGTTTGTGAAGCAGAAAGAATTGCGGAATTATTCTAACTAATTGCTTCTAAACTAAACTTCTTAGTTATCATTTTTCCAAGACCCTCAAC
>PADF01000064.1 GCA_002702945.1 Methanobacteriota archaeon | reverse complement strand
GCCCCCACATGACTCGGGTGTCATGAACCGTATCCGGAGGGAGACGGGAAATGAATAACTGGGGAATCAGGTCAGGCCGGGAACGGAGCAGCCCTACTCGGGGCCATGAGTGCTGTGGGGAAGCGGGATGGAGAAAGTGCATGGATTTGGCTTAGGGATACGAGCGTCCATCCTTGGAACTCCCACTTCTGTGATATTATGTCTATTCTTAATCTGTATTCATTAGGACATTTGTTGATGTGGTTTGGGATCTCGAGGTATATTTTTACAAATTGGTATATTTTTTTGGCATTATCAATTGGATGGGAAATTTTAGAATTATACCTACCATATGAATTCGCTGTAGAAGAAACAGCAAACAAAGTATCCGATTTAATAGTAAATACAATCGGTTTTTGGTTAGGTATAAAATTACGCAATGAGGAAATTGAAAACTAGATGTCGAATACGATATCACAATACCATCCAGGGCCGATAAAATTCGGAACTTCTTCCCACATACTTATTATTTCGATATTATTTTCTACTTCCTCTACTTTCAATTCATGTGTAGTAACAGCCTTAATTTCTATTTCCCGTTCAATCAAAGAAACATTAATCCAATCAACTTGGGCATTACAATAATAGTAATCATTATCTTCAGTTAGTAAAATTTGTACCTCAGTAAGAAACTCATCAAATATTTCTGCCCGATATAATACCTCTTCCAACCACTTAACTAACAACATTTCATAGTGCCTATCAATGTGTTTTTCAACATAAACATTCCATTGAGAACTATGTCGCAAGTTAGCATTGATAACTGATTTAGATTTATCAGAGAGTAGTATATTCTGCATTCCAGTGGTAGTTTCTTGAAATAACTGGTTAAGATTTGGAGAGAAAACCCTCAGACCAATATCTGCAGTAGTTGGACGCGTCCATGCGCTCATTATTCTCACCTAACGCTTTGAAACCTGTAAGTTCCATGCGATTTCACCTATTCTGTTTACTAAATCTTCTCGACTTAGTACGAATGAATCAGTTTTTTCAGCACCTAAGATACACTCACATGCAGCATTGGTCAGGATTGCAGTATTTTTTACATCTAAATCATTAGATATGGATATTGCAATGGCTACTACTGCAGCGTCTATCAAACCAATCATTTGCCTTAATTCAGGAAGTGTACACGGCGCATGAACAGTAGGTTCGCCATCTGAATATATCATTACACCACCTTCACCAGATAAAACAACGAGATGCTTCCAGTTGTGAGTATCAATAAGTTTCTTCGCTGCTAGGTCGCTAGAGTTTTCACCTATTCTTCTTTTCATTAACTCAAAACCACGTGATTGAAATACAATCCAATCAACACCATGAGTTCTATGTAATCCAGTTAGCTTAGGATCGGCAATTATCGGGATACTTTTTGATTTTGCTGATTCAATGATCTTTTCAACACCTTCATCATTTACTACTCCTTGACCATAATCCGAGAGTATGACGCTAAATGAGTCATCCAATTGTAGCACTGCCTGTTCGTAAATTGCAGATATTGCTTCTTCAGGAATAATTTCATCGTCTTCAACATCCCATCTAAGAAGTAATTGCTCTCCTTGAACTAAACTTTCTCTAGTTGCTAAAAGACGTGTTTTTACAGTTGTTTTTCTACCCTCGACAATACCAATTCCATCAGTAGAAACTCCTTCATCCTCTAGGAATTCAAGTATATTTATACCGGCTTTATCATCGCCAATTATTCCAAATAATTGACTCTCAAAACCCATCGATTCTAAACCTCTTGCCACGTGTGCAGCAGCTCCAACATCTTCTTCTCTTGAGGTTTCTCTAATTACTGGAACTGGTGCTCTCGAATTTAGATTATTTGCAAAACCGTGGATATAGCAATCTAACATTATATCTCCAATCAAAACTATTTTGCCTTGGTCTTTCTGCTTTAGTTTAGATTTGAGAGAATTTAAGTTTTCATGCATGATGAGTTCTTCGTCTGACATTCCCATATTCTTCCCTCATTCCATTGCAGTAATTCTTTTCATTTTAGATTGTCGCGAATTTTAGCCAATAAACTGGCATGCTCACCATCTGTGATATCGAGTGATTTTCTAAGTGTAGCCAACATTGCATCCTCATCACCTGTGATAATTCCATCATCCATGGCGGTAACTAAACTATCATGATAAGTTTGAACATTAGGTGGATAAATTGGCTCAAGTTTTGCTTCAATTAGTAACTTTTCATGAGTTTGAGTATCAATACCAAAGGCGATTCTAAATGTTTCTAATAGTGCTATTTCTTCTTCGATGATAGAATCATCAACAAGTGCTTGGCGTAACATATCCAGATATATTTCTTCAGGCGGTGGTACATTTTGCTCTTTGCGAGCCTCCTCTGATAGTCGCATTACACGCTCNGGGTGCATCCCTAAGAATTCCACTACTTCGGAGATTAGTTGTTGTTCATCTTTAGTGATCTTTCCATCTTCCCATGCCCTAGCAAACATTCTCTTCACTAAATTTTCACCGGCCTGAGCATCCAAAGAAGCCTTGCCAATTGCGTTTGAGACTGGTGAAACTACTGGCTTTTTATTGAAAATCATTCTCTCATCAATATGAGATAATAANTCTAATAATTTATCGCTAGATTTNAGAATTTCACTTATTAGAACGTTTTCACTATCTTTTTTAACTTCCAAATTCAAAATATATTTTCTCAATTCTTCAGCAGCCTCGCGACCTTCTTCAGTTAAACTATACACTTTACGTCTCTGTTTAGCACCAGGAACATGACGATTTGTAATAGATACTTGACTGCTTGATTCTAATCTCTTTAATGTTCTAGGAACATGCTTTCTTTGAACATGTACTGCTGCAGAAATACCCGCCTGTGTTAAGGAAACAGGCGCTTCCCACTGGTTNGTAGGCAGATTGTTATCAAAAAGATGAATCAATGTTCTTTGTTCGGTTGTCAACGAACCGAGGAAACCATCAACCACTCTTTCACCTATACATGCCTATTAGAACTAGCACATAGAAGTATCATCCGTTCAACTCAAAAGCAGCATTAATCACGCATGAGCATGGCGCGCCATTCTAGGAAGTTTAAACCGCGTCAACGAACAAAGAGAACTCTGGGTGAAAGTATAACCTCAAATTCNGCCCCTAAAATAGCGCATGAAAAGCCAATATTGAANGAGNCAGGGTGGGTTATTAAGCCACCTCTATCTTCTAGACTTTATCAGAAAAGTGGATTGGGCGTGTTATCATCGGATGAGGAAATTATTCTTTCACCCATGGAGATTTTGTTTTGTAATTGGCATAGGCATGTACCATTGCCAGATGAAANCTGGTTTGAAAATGAATTAAAGAAAGATTCTGACTTATTGGCTAAGGCAGTGGTNTTTGATAATGCTAGATCTGGAGGTGAATTAGTTATACCATGTAATAATGTTCCCAATATTAATTCTGTGGAGCATAGTTTTGCATTCAAATGGAAGAGAAATATGTCTCACTTCAATTCAACCCCTGTTTCCCAAATTAGGTGGTTTTGGACATTTGATGAATTAAACTGGGATGATATTACTGAATGGGCTAGTGCAGTTCAATCATCCGGTTATAGTTCTGATATTTATGTGATTGACGATGAAATGGAAGTTACAATGTATAGGATAAGTTTTGTCGAACCAACAGGTAATCAAAAGATTTGGAATGATTTNAAGGATATCGAAAAGAAATACATTGAAGATTTATGGNATTCACGAGTTAAAACTGAATCAGGTATATATCTAAAATCAACAGAAAAGTGGCCACTTCCATCTATCGGAGTTGAACATTTATCTGGAATTAATTTGAGATTTGAAGAATCAAGATGGTTGGAAAATATGATAAAAAACGATGAACATTCAGATGAAATCAAACTTTTTGACAACTTGGTAAACAGAGGATTAATTCTTCGCCCAGGATTTAAGTTCGGGTCAAAATGGAGAGTATATGATGATGAGGTATCTTTATCTCATGCACCATGGTTAATACAGACCAAATTTGAAGTCGCAAGAACTTGGGAAAACGTATGTCTCTCAGTTAGGCTTGCTGAAGGAGTCCATAAAAAATGGGTATATGCTCTGAATAATGGTACATCATGGAAATTCGTTCAATTAGAAAGATGGTCTCCNGGTAGAGATTAAAATTCATCAATTCTTCTTCCCCANGCATCAAACTCGACAGTTTTTTCTAGTTCAATTATGGTAGTTTTATCTATTTCAGNAATATTTTCATCAATTTTTTTCNTTTCTCGCATACCTAAAACTACCCAGATAGAAGATAGTATAAATGCCATGGAAATAGTATTACCAGGAGTTAATATCTGCTGGAATCCATTAGAATCTTTATTCTCAGCCTTTAGTTCAATTTCTATAAGCCATATTTCNCCTATTGAGTCATATAGTTCGATTTGACCTTTTATCAGCATATTAGGAGTTAGTAATCCTTTAGGATCAATTGTTAGAACTAATACATCATCCCCGTCTAAGTCTATTTGTTCCTCTACTTCACTAATTCTGGAAATTGGCCCATCTAAGTGCATATTGAATTTCTGTAATCCTGTTCCTTCCGAATCGATTGGGATTTCAATTTTTGTTGTAGAATAAGCATCAGTTTCACCATAAAATTTGTTCTCAATTGGTCTTCTAGCCAAGGTTAGTAACTTAANTTCAATATCATATGTAGTGTCTGAACAACTCACAGAACCTGTAATCATCACTTCTGAGTTCGTTGTACCAGCCCGTGAAAAATTCATTTTCACTATTCTTTCCTCGTTAGCAGTAAGGGACATTGTATCAGATATCAACCACCTCCCATCACTAGACAGTAATGTGTGAGATAAATTACATGTTTCTTGACTAACCATAACTAATTCAATCGGCTCATTGGGCAATAGAGAAATTCCATGNTCGGGTCCACCAATAGTAAACTTTGGCTTACAATTTCCAGAACTGAAATTGATTATTGCAGTATTGCCAAGTTCTACATTAACGTCCCACTGCACCATTATCCCATCATGATTTCGAATAACAATTCCGGATGAACCGAAAGATGAATTATTAGTAAAAACATCTCCTGNTTCCCCATCATTTGAACCAGTTTTTAGAGCATTATTTCCATCAGCCTCAACGACCGATAAATATGGCCTATCAGGATTTATNTTGAGCTCATTACTTTCAAAATCACCAGTAGTAAGATCTTGGTAGGTCACTAATACCCCTGAACCGGGTAAATATGAATCATAGCCAAAATCATCACGGAANTCTATCCAAATAAATTCTGATTGCGAGATTGGAACTTTAAGAGAATTCCCACCCTTTGATATTGGATCAAGTGTGTATGTTGGCCCTTGACAGAATCCTTCTACTGAATCTAGCCAATTCATATCGACTTCAATATGTGATTGACCACCGATTTCTGCAACTGTTGATGCACTTGGAATAGCAGGCCATTTTCCTCCACCATTCCAGTTTCCATTGGCCATAATATCCCAATCTCCAACACCTTTCCATGAATATTGATTAGCACTTCCATGNGCTGGATAAAGGTCATACGCTCCCATCTGATGTAGCATTTCATGAATTATTGTACCAAAACCACTATCTCCTGTACCTAAACTTGCCATTGTATAATGTCCAACTTTCAGATCATTGGGTAAATCAATTACTTCATCGAAAGTAGTAAAATGACTCCAAATACGTTCAGAATTTCCTCCTTCTTCCTGTCCGATNGAGGTNTGCAAAATTAGTAACCTATCGACCCATCCATCATTATCTAAGTCATATTTACTCCAATCAACATTNTCTAGATGGTCTTCTACTACCTCTTTTGCTAGCGTCATTGGTAGATGTGTTCCATCACTCGTAGAATCTCTTTGAATTCCAAAATCTTTCCCGTAATATTCCATTCCATATTCAGGGATCGTTATTTTTTCAATTAAATCAATTTGTAGATTAGTAGAATAATCTGTAAATTGTTCAAAATAGTTAGATGCTTCNGGAATCAATATATCTTCAGCATCGGTAATTCCCCAACCACTATTGCCGCCTTCAAAATCAACAATAAATACCGGCCATTGCTCATTAGTTTGAAGCCCTAGAGTGTTGATATCTTCCTCCTCAATAGTAATGGAATTATCCCTTATCCAACTATCAATNTCACCATTNTACGCATATGAAAACGTCCCNAGTAAAAATAGAACAGCCGCAATGATAGCACTAATTCGCGGATGCATATTATCTCCTAAACATGAACATGTTTGAAATGTTGGTACAATTGCTTAACCAATTGTATATTTTCTACCTAACTNTTTGAAATGGTCAACTAGTTTTACTTTTGTTAATTCTGATGTATAAATAATCAAATCGTTAGCGNTTATATTNTCTGGAAAATATGAGTATTTATCATTGGATAATATCACAGGTATCCAATCATCATATTCATCCAATAAATTTACAATTCTTTCATATGCTTGNCTTTCATTCCACGGATCTGTTAATGATGCNANTCGAANATCTGTATTTATGATAAATTGTTGTGAATTGTAATAATTTTCTCTTTGATGCGTATAGAATTCTCTTCTAAAATTACATTTCGAAATATATACATTAGTTTCGATATTTTGTAATTTTTCATTATTTCTACATCCAAAAATCATTAGATCAGTAAAAGAATTTGTGTTAATTAATTGGTAGAGNGTCTCTTGTTCACTAATATTTTCACAAAGATTGTTNAATGAATAGAATGCATTAGGAGATAAATTATGACTATAATTTTCTTTACCTTCACACTCACATTCAACAAAAAGCATTTTTCTTTCAACACCGNATTGNTCAAAAATCACGGGAGCATTAAGACTTAACCTAGAAGGCTTCCTTATCCACTTTGAAGTAATCAATTCGATTGATATATAACTTGTCAANAATAAGAACACAGTGAATGAAACTTGTCCATAAAATGATAGTATGATTAACATAGATATTATTCCATGTACTCTCATTTTCCACCAATTTAGATTTCTAGATGATATACCTCCAGTAGAATTTACAACAAGAAGAGTTAGTATTCCCATTGTTATTAATATTTCAACCCAAATAACTCCTATCGACATAGAAAGCATTGNAATCACATCATACTTAGGCAAAAAACCCAAATCAANTTGTATGTTATGNCCTAATTCAAATAAATTTGGCATAATAAATAGGATTGTAAAAATTATATTTACAATAAAACCTAATGTGCAAAATATTAGCCAAAAAATCAGACCCCTTGCTTCATTTTTCATCAAACCTGGTCGAGAAAATTTAAAAAATTGTAATGCAATCAACGGTAAAATTGTGATGAATCCGAGCAATGCTCCACTCAACCATCTTACTTCACTCCATTTCGCTGGGTTGTAAAGATTAGAACAATTACTATCCACGCATGGATCTAATAAACCAATAANATATTCTAACACTAGATCTACTTTAAGCATCCATAGCAAAGAAACTAACAGCCATATAACAATCAATATAGATGCTCGAGATGAGAACTCGTCGATATGTGTTTGGACTGAAACATTTGCATCTTTTTCAAGTTGCAAACTCATAATATGTCCTCAAATTATACTAAGTCTGTGTATTGTGTAGGTGCTCTTGCTTGAACAATTGTACGATATACGCCAAAAACCGCCCAAAGGAAAATCATCAAGCACAATAGAATAACTCCCCAAGATTGNCCTGAATCTATTGACCAGCCAAATAACAGTGCNAAACCGGCAGCTAATGCTCCTCTTCTAACACCTTGAGGTACTGCCAATCTCATGTCCAAGTGTGGTGGCCCTCCACCAAATTTNCGCTCATAAAACTCTCCTTGAATTACTGCTCCAACAATAATTATGGCAAGTGTAGTCCAATAGAACANATTTCCATTGTCAAAGAANTCATCAGCAATTTCTTCNTGTCTTGCTGCTTCTATTGCGGCAGGATCTTCTTCAAGTACGAATAATGAATCGTAATCTCCAACACTGATTGTCCTTACTCCTAGAGATTCATTAGAATCAACATAGGTTGAATTTGGAGAGCTAATTGAAAATGAAAGGATGTTCCAGTGGTCTCCTGCATCAAATTGTCCGTTTCCGTTTACTGCATTACCTACTAACTGGAACGANACTTCGCCAACATCTGAATCAGGTGCTTGCCAGTATACTTCCCAGTTATTTCCGACAGCGCTTTGAGAAATAGCCCCNGGCTCTTCAGCTACNGTTCTACTACCTTCGCCAGGAGTCAAATTTCCAACATTATAATCCCAAAGCATGTACCCACCTTCGGAATTAGATGCATGTTGTAAAGATATAATGAATGTATATGTATTACTTATCTCGTAAGATCTAGGCACTCCAGAAATCGAAACTACAACGGCAGTAGAAGGAGCGCCATCACCATGGCATGAACAGCCATTCTCAACAATTAATCCATTACTATTTTCCCATGGTGGCCCACCTGGATTGGCCAAAACAGGTGCGACTAGTAATACTGTCAATATCAAAATTAACAATCGAGGGGAATATCGCATAACAACCTCACCAATTTATTCCAACTATCGCATGCCTTTGAACATTACTTATTTTAGAGACTAAATCTCTTTAATTGAATTATTTAATTGCGTAATCATTTTCTTTCCATCACCGAATAACATCATGGTTTTATCCATGTAAAATAGATCATTGTCAACACCTGCATATCCTACAGAAAGAGACCTCTTGACAATTACAACAGTCCTTGCTAGATCTGCGTCAATTATTGGCATACCTGCAAGTGGGCCTTCGCCGGAACGAGCAGCAGGATTTGTAGTGTCGTTTGCTCCGATGACCAAAGCAACGTCACAGTCAGGGAACTCGGAGTTAATTTCATCCATCTCAATCAATTGCTCATATGGTACATTCGCTTCCGCTAGTAATACGTTCATATGTCCAGGCATTCTTCCAGCAACAGGGTGTATTGCATATTTGACTTCTGTATCGAACTTTTCAGACATTAAATCAGCAAATTCCTTGACCTGATGTTGGCATTGTGAAACTGCCATACCATACCCTGGGACAATTATAACTTTTTGAGCACCATCTAACATCATTGCTACTTCATCAGCATCAGATCCAACTTTGGTTCTAGTCAAAGATTCTTTTTCTCCTCCACCTCCAAATGACTTAAACAGAACATCCAATAGGGTTCTATTCATCGCTTTACACATAATGAAGGTTAGAATTAAGCCTGATGCACCGACAAGTGAACCTGCAACAATTAGTACTGAGTTGTTTATTATGAACCCAGTAAAAGCCGCTGCAATTCCAGATAGGGAATTTAACANCGATACAACTACAGGCATATCTGCTCCACCAATAGGTAGAACGAGAATAATACCTAGAATTCCTGAAATAGCGATTAATGAATAGATATATTGTTTATTTGTTGGGTCATCTATACTTAGGTAAATGAGAGCAAATGCGGCAATTACCAATAGTATTTTCACTATNTTGAGCCAACTAGGCCCCCAAGTTGGCGTCTTAAGCCACTTCCCAAATACGCTAATACCACCTTTCAATTTGTACATAGCTAGGATTGAACCGGTTAAAGTCATCCATCCGACTAAAGCAGATAGTCCAGCAGCTACCATTGTTACGCTAAGTTCTAGTCCAGTGGGTAAATTGGCACCTTCAATATACTTCCACAACTCTGAAAGAGCTACAAGAGCAGATGCTGCACCACCAAAACCATTGAACAAAGCTACTAATTCTGGCATTCCAGTCATTTCTACTTTTACTGCCATCCAATAACCGATTAACGAACCAATCGCTAATCCAGCAATAATCAAAGTCCATTCAGCTCCTCCAGCAAGTTGCATATCTAATATTGTAGTTAAAACTGCAACTAACATACCTAATGCACCTAATTGATTACCACGAGGGGCGGTTCTAGGGTGTCCTAATTTCTTTAATCCAAAAATGAATAATGCAGCAGAAAGCATGTATCCAAGGGATGTCCATTCGCCTAATTCCATATCAGGCACCTCCTCTCTTCTTACCAGCAATCATGTTTAACATTCTATTTGTGACCATGAATCCACCAACGACATTTATCATTGCNAGAACAACTGCCACAAATGCCAAGATTCCNGAAAAAACAGTATCTCCGGCATTATATGCTACATTAGAACCAATCAAAGCGCCAACTATGCTAATTCCTGAAATTGCATTTGCTCCACTCATTAGTGGGGTATGTAATGTTGCAGGTACTTTGGTAATTAGCTCAAATCCTAAGAAAATAGATAATACAAATAGTGTCAAACTTCCAATCAATAATTCTGGCGTCATTCTATCACCCCTGCGAGTCTTGTTTGCTTAGGATGGATTTTCCCTTCACTACAGATAAGAACTCCACCCATCCCATTGACATAGAAGTCGGATCCTTCTGGTGCGCCAACCAATATATCATCTTCATCAGAAATAACTACTTTACCTTCATCAACAAGAGAAGTGATAAATGTAGTCAAATTATTCGAATAAAGCATACTTGCAGTATTAGCTAATGTACCTGGGAGATTGGAAGTGCCGACAATTATTACTCCATTATTAGTTGTAATAATTTCACCTCTTACAGTACTTTCACAGTTGCCGCCAACATCAGCATTCATATCAACCACAACTGCGCCTGATTTGAATTGGTTTACAGCAGATTCTGGTACTGTAATAGGAGCAGGTCTCCCAAAAATACGAGCAGTTGTGATTATAATATCTGCATCTTTTGCCACACCGCAAACAGTATCGTTTACTTTTTGAATAAATTCTGGAGTAAGTGGTTTAGCATATCCTGATTCATCTTCGAAATCATCCATCCCATCTACTTCGATAAATCGTCCGCCAACAGATTCAATTTGTTCAGCTGCAGATTTTCTCACATCCGATGCATATACTACTGCACCCAATCTCTTTGCGGTAGCAATTGCCTGCAAACCAGCAACACCACTACCCATAACGACAACTTTTGCAGGTCTAACAGTTCCTGCTGATGTGGTCATCATTGGAATCCCTTTAGGAACATTAGCCGCACCTAATAGTACTGCTTTGTATCCTGATAAATTATCTTGACTAGAATTTACATCCATCGATTGAGCTCTAGANAGTCTTCTTGGTATCATGTCCATTGACATTAGAGTAATATTATTATCCATACAAACTTTAACATTATCTGGATTTCTAAATGGATCAGCGACACATGTAAGGTTTGTCCCCTCATTTATACCTTTNATACCTGGGAAATTTATACAAATAATGTTTTGACAACCAAGTACTTCNTCTCTCGATACTAGCTTTGCACCAGCATCCTCATACATCGTATCTAGATAGTTCGCTTTGGTTCCAGCGCCCTTTTCAACAAACACTTCAAANCCTGCCTTCAATAGTTTTTTCATACTCCCTGGCACAATAGCAACTCTCGATTCATTTTCTGGTTCTTTTGGGACTCCAATTTTCATCTATTATCACCTTATTGGGCCATAAAANGTAGTGGCTTATTTGGTCCCAACAAAAGGAGGTTTTTAGATAAGACGCTTAATTATCATAATTTTCCTTGTNGTAATTTTTTTTGCCTAACCATGTAACTTATTGACGGCCGATAACTGGCNAACAACAACGAGGATTAATTATGAGTGGTTCAAGAAGGAAAATTGCTGTAATCGGTGCGGGAAATGTTGGCGCTACATGTGCTTTCGTTCTTGCCCAAAAAAAGTTAGGTGACATAGTTTTACTAGATATCTATGAAGGATTTGCTAAAGGAAAGGCATTAGATATGTCACAAAATGGTCAAGTTTTGAATTATGATGGAAATTTAACTGGAACCTCCGATTATTCTGACATAGCNGGNTCNGAAGTTGTNGTAGTAACCTCGGGATTTCCAAGACAGCCGGGTATGACGAGGGAAGATCTGATTGCTAAAAATGCAGATATTGTCAAACAGGTCGGTGAAGGTATCAAANAACACGCACCTGATTCTACAATTATTATGGTTACAAACCCCCTTGATTTAATGACTTACCATATGCAAAAGGTAACAGGATTTCCACCAAACAGAGTTTGCGGTCAAGCTGGAGTTTTAGATAGTGCAAGAATGACACATTTTGTGGCTGATGCAGTTGGATGTTCCGAAGAAGATGTTCATGCAATGGTTCTTGGCGGACATGGTGATACTATGGTTCCATTACCAAGATTTACCACAGTTGGTGGCATCTCTATTACTCATCTTTTAGATTCAGATACAATAGAAGCAATTTGTAAGAGGACTGCATCAGGAGGCGGAGAAATAGTAAAATTANTAGAAAGAGGTTCCGCATTTTATGCACCTGGTTCGGCTGCGGCGATAATGGCTGAAGCAGTCTTAAATGATAGAAAAAGNATGATTCCAGCATCTGCTCAATTAACTGGCCAATATGGGCTAGATGATGTTTACATCGGTGTTCCTGTTATACTAGGAGCTGGTGGTATTGAAAGAATTATTGAATTAGAATTAACTGAAAGCGAACTTTCAAAGTTACAAGATTCAGGTAATTTTTACAAATCTCAACTTTCGGAACTTCTAGGATATTAATCANAATATAGCTAGTGAATTTTCACTTCCCTTTGTTGTTATTTTTTTCTCCTCTATGGAATCATTTTCAATTTTAATTAGCTTCTTGATCCCCCTATTTTTGGTCCGCATTCTAGTCAAAATTTCTTGACCAGCATAGCAACCCTTAGATTCATGGACGAATTCATTTAGTCCCGAAGCATANGGCGTTACATTTTTTCTAATTTCATAATTATACCATGGAATGACNCTATCCACNCTCCATTCGTGGAATTCNTTTTCTGTTGAATCAATATCCAATGAATTGCCCTTTGCTGAAACAGCAATAGTCAAATTATCATATATTTTAGCATANGTAATATTGTCTTGTGATTTGAAAAANCCTGTTTCAATTTCTAATTCATCATCATAAATTATTATCACATTGTTTAGGTGAGTGACATCAGAAATACTAACATCACTTTGAAGAATCTTTGGAGTAACGAAGTCGATCATCGATTCATAGTTGGGCAAATACCCTACTAAAGCAAGGAAATCACCAAAATTTATTATGGTAACAAAATCAATTATCTTAGCGTTCTTGTTGATTATTGCTGTTTGGGTCACATGACCTTTTTTTAGGTCTATAACCTTGTTACAACTTAAACCATCTATTAGNTTCAAACNGTCTGAACCTCTCCATATAGAGGTGTATGANTCNGTNAATGCCACCNTGGGCATAATATCACTCAAGCAAAGGATTCGCCACATCCACAGGATGACTTGGCATTTGGATTGATTATCTTGAATCCGCCACCCATCAATCGATCTTCATAGTCGATTTGAATACCGTTTAGTAAGTGACTTGAGGACTTAGGAACTAAAATTCTAAAACCATCGATGTTAAGTTCTTGACAGTCTATATCAGTAGATTCAACTATTTGCAGGTCATACATATATCCAGAACATCCTCCAGATAGGACTCCAACAAGTAGTGCCATCGATCTGTCATCGCCGAAAGCATCTCCAAGCATTTGAACAGCATTATTTGATATTGTCAAATCAACATTAACAACTTCAGGTTTATGCACTTCTAGAGGGCTAGCAGTCTCACAGGTTCCGCAATCCATGACATTCCTAACAGGTACTCACCTATGAACCTGTGCTAGAAATCATGTAATTTCATTCTACAAATGATATTTCATAGAAGCATGAGCAACTATTTTCATTAGTACATTCGCGCTTACTGGTTGAAACCTTCAATCCATGTCTTTCTTGGAGTATACCACTCAAAACACTCTCGTCTAAGTTACAAAAGAATAGAGAGGAGTCTGGATTTCCTCCACAAGCAGAACCGTCCTTTACTTTAATTTTTGTTGGGGGTAGTTTGTTGACTTCAATTTCTCCCATGCCCATATCTTTCCCCTCTCGTATGATAGTCTCCCAGAAAATAGAATCATCTGTTATATGCTGTAATTTGACAGCTAATTCTTGTCCAATTCTAGAGCCCACGTGTTCAAACAATATACTTGAATCAATTCCTAGTGCTGATAAAGCTTGATTTTGAATATTATTTTCCAAAGTAATCTTTGAACCAGATTTCGACAATACAACATTGCTGGTTGATTTAGATCCCATTCCGT
>PADF01000073.1 GCA_002702945.1 Methanobacteriota archaeon | reverse complement strand
AAAATTCAGTGCGTAAACCACCTTCGTATTTGTAAGAATCAATTTTCAACCCCTTTTCATTTGCAGGACCACACCCAAAACAAATAGAATTTGGAGCAAACGTTCTTTGAACGCCATTCATTTCTGACATAAACGGATGAAGTTTTGAGAGGTTTATGAATCAATAGTATGGTTTATTTGACTTTAATATTAGAAATAGATTAATCAGTCTCCTCCAACTGTATACTAATTGTTGGGAATATGGATAAAAAAGAAAGTGACCCCGGAAAAACAGGGAGAACTAGAAAAAAAATACGAATATCTCATGAAATGTCACCAGATCGGAAAAAGGCTGTAAAAGATGCAATGAAAGCTAAAAAAGTATCAAAACCAGAGTGGGATCGTATTAATGAATCATCAGCACATAAATTCAATAGGAAAAAAGTAAAGCCCGGCGAAATTAGAACAATAAAATTAAATTTATTAAAAGTTACAATTGGTGATTCTTGGCCAACATCTGTGTGTATTTTACATGGTAATCGCCCTGGACCCGTAGTTACAATCATTGGAGCAATTCATGGAGATGAATTGACGGGCCCTAGTGCCTGTTCTCATCTTTTATCTGAAGCATTAACCTGTGATGGAGGGCCTCTAGACCCTAAAAAAATAGCAGGTACTATTCGGATTGTTCCTGTAATAAACACTCCTGGTTTTAAATCAAATTCTAGATATTTTCCGGATGGAAGAGATCTAAACCGAGAATTTCCAGGGCGTAGGACTGGTAATACTACCCAAAGAGTTGCGCATAGAATTTATCATTCGTTAATTAAAGATTCAGATTATATTATTGATTTACATTCTGCGGCTAAAGGAAGATCAAATATGCCTCAAGTACGGGCGGATTTAACTCACCCAACCTCTCAACGCCTTGCTAAATCATTTGGATTAGAAGTTATTCTAGATAGTAAACCGCCAAAAGGATCCCTTCGCAGAGTGATAAATAATTTAGATATTGGAGCAATAACCTATGAAGGTGGTGGGGCAAGTTCATTAGATCATGAAGCAGTTCAAGTTGCCGTTAATGGTGTTTTAAATTCATTGAAAACATTACATGTTATTCCAGGTTCTCCGAATAGGCCTAGATTTAGATTACTTGCCTCAGGTTCAACTTGGTTAAGGGCCCATGGAGGAGGTTTGTTAGATATGCTTGTAGGTCCGGGATCTTTTGTTGAAGAGGGTGAAGTCATTGCTACAATTAGTGATCCACAAAGTCCAGGGCAATCTATCGAATTAGAATCTCCAATTACTGGTCTTTTTATTTGTGCTGCAACTCATCCTTTCGTAACTGCTGGAACTCCAGTAGGTCATATATTACCAATTACAAAGTCTAAAGAATTNATTTTAAATCAATGTGATGANAATTCAAGGTTTATTGTTAATGGTTCATTNGGTACTCCTGTTTGGCGTGAAGAATCTGATGTTGACGAAATTTCAATTGAAGGTGAATGGTCAGGAGGTAATGTTGATTCTGAGTGGCAAAGAAATTGGACTAATGAAAATACTAATTCAATTCAGAATAATATTATTGCAGCGGAAGAAGAAGAAGATTAAACTTAATTTGTTAAAAATTCTTTAACTACATTAGTTACTTCTTCATCCGACATTAATTTTCTTTTTGATTTTGCAACATCAAATAAATGTGCTACTAAATCCTCTTTGGCTTCAAAACCATTATTTTCAAGCCACCAAATAATATTTGATCTGCCACTCATATGNCCTATTCTAATAATTTGTTGTAATCCAAAATCTTGAGCAGGAACTCCTGAATAGACTCTATCTGCTAACCAATGATCNCCTTTTTTCATCGCTTTAATTACTGCCGAGGCATGAACTCCTGTTCCCGTTTCGAAGGCATCTTCACCAAATACTGGATAATTTCTAGGTAAAGCAACTTCTACGTATTCATGTGCTTTATTCATGTATTCATTTAAGAGAGTTAAATCATTATCAATTACTCCCATTAAACTTAGATTTACTAGTGTTTGATCTAGTGGCGCATTACCTGCTCTTTCGCCAACTCCTAATGCAGTGCCATGAAGAACATCAGCACCTGCTTCTACTGCNGCTAAATTATTGGCAACTCCAAGTCCTCTGTCTTGGTGTCCATGCCAATTTATTTCGATATCTCTTCTTTTAAATCCAGCATCAGGTATTACTTCATCTTGAATATATGTNAATAATTGCTTAGTTCCATTTGGTGTTACNTGTCCACATGTATCACAAACACATAATCTATCAGCACCTAATTCTAGGGCCCTTGTGTAAATTTGTTTTACATCTTCAGGTCTACTTCTNGTGGTGTCTTCAGTGACAAACATTACAGGTATGTCGTTATCTCTGGCAAAACCTACAGCTTTATCCATTGTTGAAATTAATTTTTCCATCGTCCAATTCTCAGCGTATTGGCGGATAGGGCTCGTTCCAAGAAATGCACTTGCTTGAATTTGAATTTCGTATTTTGCTTGTAAATCAACTAATGGTTCAATATCTGAAATTACTGTTCTAACAGCCGCCCCAGGTCTAATTTTGTAATCATTTTCTACAATGTGATTAAGCATTGCATCAATATGTTCGATATGATATGGTCCAGCACCAGGTAATCCAAGATCTACTTTTTGAATTCCTAATTTTTCCATGTATGTTAATAATTCAATTTTTTGTTCAATTGTAGGATTTCTGGCAGAAGGTGATTGTAATCCGTCTCTTAATGTTTCATCATCAAACCATACTTTATGTGGATGTTTAGAATCATCTCGATTTAATTCCCAATTAATAATATTCCAGTCGTAAATTAAATTTTGTTCATTCATAAGAANTGCCTCAGGACATTAACTCAGAGAATGTTCTAGTGTTTGAACTTCNCTACTCTTCTTCAGATGAATTGNTAGTACTTGTTAATTCTTCATCAATTAATTCAGCAGGGATTCTAGCAGCAAAAATNATTTGATCTTCAAATTTAGTTTTACTTTTATCTCTCAATTCCATAATTTTATTTCCTTTAGTGGATCTATTTTTTGTAAATTTAGTATCTTCTGCTTTAACTCTAATCATCATTCCTTTAGCAGTTAATAAAAATAAATTATCTTGTACATTGGGTATTTGNCTTACAGCAACTATTTCATCACCNTTATTNTCATCTAACTTCATTGTTGTGATTCCTTTAGCACCATTTCTAGTTCTTCTGTATCCATCATTAATAAATTTAAGAGATCCGTCATCATTCAATCTTTGGATTCCATTTGCNTCTAGATCTGGAATTTTTTCTGCAGTGCCAACTCTAGTTCTTTTTGCTTGACCATTTTTGGTGATTGTAATGATTTGAGTTTCATAATTTGACGTAACAATCATTCCCACAACATGTCCACCGTCTCCACGTTCGCCAGTTCTTATNCCCCATACTCCTGATGTATTACGNCTTGTAGATGAGATTTGTTCACATGAAAATCTAGATGCGAAACCTTTGTTTGAAATTAGTATGATGTCAGATTCCTCAGTTCCAGAACGTACACTCACTAATTCATCATCTTCAATTTTAAATTTAATTGCAAATTTCCCATTTCTATTTATTTTGACATATTCTCTAAGATCTGTTTTCTTAATAAGTCCACATTTGGTGGAAAAGAGTAAGAAATATCCAGAAGCAGGTTTCTTTTCACCCTCTCCAACTTTAACATTTAGTGATTTTTCTGTTACTTCNTCAATTAATTCTTTNGAAATTGGTAATATGCTAACAACATTCTCATCATCTCTGATNCCTTCTAATAAATTTCGGATATGGCTGCCTTTTGCCTGCCTACTTGCTATTGGAGTTTCCCAAGCTTTGAGNCCATAAACACGACCTTTATCTGTAAAAATTAACAACCTATCCTTACTGAAACAAGTAATAATTGCTTGAGGTCTATCTTCTTCTTTGGTGGTGACTCCTTTCAGTCCTTTACCTCCAGTCCCTTGAGTTCTAAATGCTTCAGTTGGAAGGTGTCTAATGTAATTGTTTTCTGAAAGCGTAATTACAATTGCTCTTTCTTCCACAAGGTCTTCTCTATCCATTGATAATGGCATAGGATCTATGAATGAACGCCTTTCATCNCCGTGTTTTTCAACCATTTCATTAAGTTCATCTAATAGGATATTCAGTCTTCTAAGTCTAGAANCAATAATGTCTTTCAAGTCAGCAATAATTACTTGCAATTCTTCAAATTCATTTTGAACTTTATTAACATCTAATTTACTAAGTTGATATAATCTTCTTTCAGCAATAGCTTTTGCTTGAGGTTCTGTAAAATCAAATGGAGCAATACTTTTGATTATGCTTTCTTTTCCATTTAGCACCAACTCAAATTGCTCTCTACTTTCACTTGCTTTNCCAACTGCAATTACATCATCAATTCTATCTTGTGCTTTAACCAATCCTTCTAGAATATGTGCTCTTGCTTCGGCTTTATCTAATTCAAATTTAGCTCGTTTTTCAATTACAGATTCCCTATGTTCAACATATGTATGTAACATTAAAGGTAATGTTAAGAGTACNGGGCGACCATCTAGAATACCCATCATATTAGCCGAATATGACTCTTGTAAACGGCTTTTTTTGAATAATTGATTTAACACTGCATGAGGGTCCGCATTGTTTTTGACTTCAATAACTACTCTTATTCCTTCTTTTGAAGACTCATCACGAATATCTCTAATTCCAATCACAGTTCCTTTACTTACTAAGTCTGCAATATAGACGAGCATGTCTGCTTTTTTAACTTGATAAGGAATTTCAGTAATTATAATTCTTTTACCTTTATTATCATCAAAAACTTCACACTTTGANCTTACNTGGAATTTACCTTTNCCTGTTGAATACATGTCAATAATTCCTTCTACACCATGAATTGAAGCACCAGTNGGGAAATCTGGACCAGAAACATGTTCCATATATCTCTCGATTGAGATTGAAGGCATCTCTAACTTATCAACGCCTTGTTCTATTATTTGGTTTACATGAAGATTCACTGCTCCTGCTACTTCATTCAGATTATGAGGNGGAATTCTTGTTGCCATCCCTACTGCAATACCGTCACTACCATTGAGTAATAAATTTGGTAATCTAGCAGGTAAGACCGTTGGTTCAAATTCAGAATCATCAAAATTTGGTTGAAAGTCAACAGTTTTCTTTTCTATGTCTCCGAGCATATGTTTTGCAATTCGATCAAGCCTACTTTCTGTATAACGCATTGCAGCAGGAGGATCGCCATCAATAGAACCAAAATTTCCTTGGCCATCTACGAGGGGNTATCTTAATGAGAAATCTTGAGCCATTCTAACCATTGTATCATAAATTGATTGGTCTCCATGTGGGTGATATTTCCCCATTACATCTCCTACCGATCTTGCAGATTTACTGAATTTCTTATCAGATGTATGCCCTCCCTCATACATGCCATACAATACTCTCCTGTGAACTGGTTTTAGTCCATCTCTTGCATCAGGTAAAGCTCTNCCAATAATGACAGACATAGCATAATTTATGTATGATATTTTCATTTCCTTATTCAATGGNTGATTAAGAATATTTTCATTTGAACTTGGTGTTTCTTCATTAGATGTCAAGGTTTGTCACCTCCTTTGCATGTGTTTCAATAAATTTCCTTCTGTCNGGGACATCTTCNCCCATTAAAATTTCAAACATTCTATCNGTTTCTTCAGCATTCTGAACTGTTACTTTTAGCATGGTTCTTGTTTCAGGATTCATCGTAGTATTCCACAATTGTTCGGGATTCATTTCACCCAAACCTTTGTATCTCTGTACATTAATTTTAGCATTAGGNTTATCTCCTTGTAACTCTGTCATTACTAAGTCTCTTTCCTCATCTGAATACACATATCTTCCCACTCTACCTTTAGATAACTGATATAGTGGTGGTTGAGCGATATACACATGACCTTCTTCTATTGCAGGTCTCATAAATCTCCATAGGAATGTTAACATCAATGTCCTTATGTGGGCACCATCAATATCTGCGTCACACATAATAATAATTTTCGAATATCTTAATTTGCTTGTNTCAAATGTTCCTTCTTCTATAACTCCATCTTCAGAAGGATTTCCAACACCAGCACCTAAAGCCCTAATCATAGTCTGTATCTCATTATTTTGAAATACTTTCACTANGTTTCTCATTTGCCGTTCAACATTAAGAATTTTACCACGGAGTGGCAATATTGCCTGAATCCTTCTATCTCTACCCGTTTTTGCAGAACCTCCTGCAGAATCTCCTTCGACTAAATATATTTCACATTCAGAAGGNTCTCTNGATTGACAATCTGCNAATTTTCCAGGTAATCCTCCNCCTTCTAAAACTCCTTTACGTCGAGTTAAATCTCTTGCTTTTCTTGCAGCTTCTCTTGCTTTAGATGCGAGTAATGCTTTATCTACGACTAATTTGCCCACAGAGGGATTTTCCTCAAAGAATTCACCTAGTTTTTCATAAACTACCGTTTCAACAATACTTGTGACTTCACTACTTACTAGTTTATCTTTAGTTTGTGATGAAAATGAAGGATCTGGATGTTTTACACTGACTATTGCAGATAAACCTTCACGAACATCATCTCCTGATAGTGAACTCCCCTTTAGCAACTTTCGTTTTTTGGCATAGTTGTTGATACATTTAGTTAACGCCCCTCTTAATCCAGACATGTGAGTTCCGCCGTCTTTGTTTCGAATTATATTTGTGTAACAAAGTATGGTTTCACTAAATGCATCAGACCATTGTAGTGCTAAATCAATAGTTACAGGTCCCTTCTCTGTATCTCTCTCACCGCTGATTTGAATAACTTCTTGATGCATTACTTCTCTGTTTGAATTAAGTTGCCTCACAAATTCACTTAATCCTCCCTCNTAGTGGTGTGTACTTACATTTTCTTCATCTTCCCTTTTGTCAGTAATTATTATTTTTAATCCAGCATTAAGGAATGATGTTTCTTTTAATCTTGTATCTACTTGTTCAAATTCAAATTCAGTAATNTGCGTGAAAATACCTAAATCTGGTTTAAATTGAATTAATGTTCCTGTATCGTCACATTTTCCAATTTCTTTTAATGATTCTANTGGGACTCCTGCCTCGTATCTTTGAAAATAAATTACTCCATCTCTATGAATTGTCATTTCCATCCATTCGGATACCGCATTTACTGCNGAAACACCAACGCCATGTAAACCCCCTGAAACTTTGTATGAACTATTATCAAATTTCCCACCTGCGTGTAGTTTTGTCATAATAACTTCAGCAGCAGAGATNCCATATTCTTCATGGATTCCTACTGGTATACCTCTGCCAAAATCACGNACAGAGAGNGATCCATCAGGGTGTAGGTTTACTTCAATTGAANCAGTGTGCCCTGCAAGATGTTCATCAACNGAATTGTCCACTACTTCCCAAATACAATGGTGTAAAGCAGTTCCATCGTGTGGATCGCCTAGGTACATACCTGGACGTTTTCTAACAGCTTCAAGCCCTTCTAACACTTGAATACTTTCAGCATCATATTCATCTGACATTAAATCACCCATTAATTTCTAATTGTAGAAAATTTTGCTACCCCATCACTCGAACCTTAAGGACTTCTTCGAACATTTGTAGAGTAACAAGCGAGGTTTGTAAACTAATCGCCTATGTGTTTGCAATAGGTACATATGTGTAGGTAAAAAAAATTCGACAGCATTAAAGTAAACTTCAGATTGGCCATGTCGTGAACCGTCCATTGGTATGTGTTTCTATTGAGGGGCACACAGTCAAAGAATGCATCAAGTCTGCTGGTTTAGCAGCATTAGCAGGTGCAGATATGTTGGAGATAAGGTTCGATTGTTTATATTTATCAAAAGTTCATCATAATAATCCCTCTGAGTCCGANAANGAACAAAAAGTACAATTTGAATTAGTTCCAAAAGAGATATCAGAAGTAGATGTAAAAGACTCAATTAAAAGACTCAAAGAAGCNATAGAAAAGCCAGTNATTTTTACTTGTAGAAGTAAAGAAGAGGGTGGATATTTTCCAGGTAGTGAAGATGAAAGAATTGAAATATTGTCAAAAGCAATTGAAAGTAAAGTTAGTTGGATAGACTTAGAACTTAATTTAGATTCAAAAAGTCGTAAAAAATTATATGATGATGCTACNAAATCAAAGACAAAAATAATCTCTTCTTTCCATGATGTCAATCAAACACCAGATGCTGATGAAATCGTATCTTTAATCGANGAAAATCATGAATCAGGTGATTTAATCAAGTTATGTTTTAAGACAAATGANTATCATGATGGAATTGAAATTGTTACAGCATGTTGGAATTTGAGGAATAGTCCACATCAAATAAGTGTAATGGGCTTAGGTCCAAGTGGAGATTGGACAAGATTACATGCGCCTTTATTGAATCAAGCATTGGTTTATGCTACTCTTGAGTCAGACTTTCATTTAGGCAAAAAAGGCCTAATTAATGTTAGAGATTTAACAGATGCTTGGGAAATGTTAGAATATTAATTCTAATATATATTCTCATTGTTCTTCTTCCATCATCGTTCCAAACGATTTAGAATCTGTTCCTGAGACTTTAGGAATTAGTTGAGAGTTTTCAGAAATTAAACCAGCCTTTTGATAACGAACATGTAATACAGCAGGGATTGCAGCAACTGTAAGAAATAAACCGCAACAGGTTAGACTTACAGTCCAATTTGGTAATGCAAATCTTTCTTCAATCATTACTTGAATGTCAACTTGAACATCATGTCCTGGTGCACCNGCATCATCATAAATATTGTCCCANCCATCAACAATCAAGTAAAATTCTTCCCAGCTCGGACCTCCTTCTTGCCACATTGTGTTGGTTACTAGGGACTGATCNAATGCTACTGAAAATTCAAATTTTGAATCATCATGATATTCATGAACATCTCTAAATGGTTTCCAATAAAGACTACCTAAATATGATTGCCATTCAATCGGGACTTCATTCTTCCAATGTCTCCATTCTTCATGTCTTTCTCTGTAATCTCTTTGATATGTCTCCCAGTCATATTCAGTGAGTAAATATACATCAACATTTGAACTTCCCAATATAGTGCCATTGTTCAAATGCTGAGCAGTGATACAAAATGTATATTTTTGTCCCGTTGTCAAATTTAATCTTAGTCCACTAATTGAATCATTAGNCATTAATTGACTNGTACTAAAATCATCATCTTGTGTTAATGTTCCAAGAGGAGATTGAGGNAGATATGAATNAGGGGTGTCTTGAATCTCTACNCCTCGGTCCTCATCCTCACTAAAATCCNCNTTTTCTCCNCNCCAATAATANTCTTGAATCGAAATATTTGCNGCTTCAGNNCCCCATATTGGTTCTCTATTGGATGAACTACAAGATGAGGCAGAAACGGGTTGAATCAGATTACTATTGGGTAGAGTAATTATTGAGACTAAAGAGGGTAATAAAAAAATTAAAATTAGAAAAATCGAGATTCTTTGAATCCAAGACATTTTCTTCACTTACCTCTTACGGGGCGAATATAACCAGAACTTGAATTCCGTCTCTCTTCTTTATCTAATACATTTGGTTTTGGTGGTGGGGTATGATTATCCATTCCCATGACTCCTCCTTTAACTTCTACAGTATCTACTTCATATGTTTCTGAGGCTTCTTCAGCATCTTCCTCAAGTTCATTTGGTTGTCTCATTGCAAAATATCCTAAAAGTAATACAGCAATAATAGTTCCAATAAATATTACACTATTACTTCCAATATCAGAACTAAAATAACTATTTGGATCAGCCCAATCAAATTCTTCTTCATCACTATCTGTTTGTTTTTGAAGAATTTTAATTGGAATATATTCAATTGAACAATGATTTATTCCATCACAAATCTTCAGTGTTATCACTGTATTTCCTGTTTCATTCCATGAATATTCTAATGATTGAGCAATAATGAAATCATTTGAGTTATCTCCATCTAGGGCAGCGGAAATACTTGTGTCTTCAAATCTAGAATCTAAATCCCAATAATATTTAATTTCTGAATTTACATCTTCCTCACAATCATTTTCTGCAATTCCATCTTCATTATTGTCTATACTAGGGTTAAGATCTCTACAAGCAATAATTCCATTAGTTAATTCTAAATCATCTGCAGATGCTGTAACTCTGATATTAGTTTGTTCTACGATTTGTTCAATTCCGCTAGAGATGCTCAAACTATTGAATACTGGGGCTTCATTTATTCTAACTTTAAATTGAATTTGACTTGTGTCTCCAGTCCCGTAGCCGTCTCTTACAGTTAAAGTGACAGTATACAGCCCAGGTAAATCATATGAATGCCAAGGACTTGCCTCATTACTAATTGGTCCTGCATCACCAAAGTCCCAAGAATATTCTACGATACCATTCCAATCATTTTCATTTTGATTAGGATTAGTAAATTCATTAAATTTGAAATCACCATCTCTTGTTCCACTAGAATCAAAAAATAATAGCGCACCTGGAGCTGCAAAGATTTCACCCTCACTGGTAAATGTGGAAGTGTATGTGAACACACTATCATTACCTCTTGGTGTATTTTCATTAACTATCTCACCATTCAACCATGCATCTAATATTTTTGCATCAATAATTGGTGCAGGATTTGCGATTCTAATTATTCTCTCCAGGGTTAGAGAATTTAATCCAAGGGAATCCGTAACAATCAATGTCACACTGTAATCTCCTGGTTCATCAAATTGATATCCAATAGGTTCATTTGAAGTTACATTTATTGAATATCCATCTGAAAAAATCCATTGCGCCATTAACATATCTGAACTATCCGGATCATAACTGGAACCAGAATCAAAAGTATAATTTCTTCCAGCAACTGCATCTTCGATTACTAAATTTAGTGGATTGCCTAAATTATCGTATACATTCAACAGTGGAACGGGTCTTTGATTATTTACAGTTACAACGAATGTCGCAATTGATTGATTCCCATCATCGTCTATTGCAGTAATTGTTACATTATAATTACCTGGAAATTTCCAAGCAGGAGTTGGGTTTAGATCAGCAGATGTAATTGGTTCTAGGAATGCACTATCGAAGTTGACTCCACTGCCGTCCAAATTAACTTCACCTTCGAATACCCATATTATTTCCGTAATTGTACCATCATCATCTACAAAAACATCAGGTAGAGTAATTGGAACAAGTGTTTCTGTAACAAAATTACCTTCGAATATCTGTCTTGGGATACGATTCATTACTAATATTTCTAATTCAAGGAATGCAACGTTTGTTCCATCACTTAGACTTAAATTTAAAATTGAAGATCTTCCGTTTGCTTCTCCTTCAGTCCAAGCATGAACAACTTCATACATGCCTAATCCAGATTCAACATTCCCATCGCCAAAAGACCAAGTAAAATCAAGCAAATCTATCGGAACATTATCACTAGCTCTGTATGCACTAAATTCTGTAGCTTGGTCTGTATCTAAACACCAATCTGCAGGGCACCAATCTGGTTTTTGACTTAAAGATTGGCCATTAATCCTGATCTCTATAATTGGTGTTGATTCATCAGTTATGTTCATACTCCAATTTAGAATGTCACTCCAACCTCCTCCAATATCCTGAACTTTTAATGTAACTGGGAAAAGCCCTACAGAAGTATAGGCTCTTCTTGGATTTTTGAGAGTAGAGATACTCCCATCGCCAAAAGTCCATTCATAAGCCACGGGATCATCATTGTTGGGCAAACTTTCGTTATCTGTTGATAATCCCCATTTATCTTCTCCAGATGCTGAAAATTGAATTTGATCCCATGTTTCAGCATCAAATGTATTGATTGAACCAATAGCTTCTGGTTTTAAATTTTCTAAAAATAGGTTTGGTAAAACTTGTGTATCGATCACTGAGCCAGTTAATTCAACCAATCTTGTAACTATTGTGTAAGTGTCAGTTAATTGAGGCGTGAACCAAGAACTAAAAGTTACAGGCTGTCCTCCACCTGCATTTACTCTTGAGGTTGTTGAATCAATTAGATTATTAGATGAATCATATACTTCAAGTAAAACATCAACTTTTTCAGAATATGCTTGAGATGTAACATAGGTATCTACTTGAATTGTATCAAACCCTCCATCTCCATCTCTATCGGTATAATTAAGCAAAGGAGATGGATTTAATGTCGGTGGGCCTGTAATTACATTTGCTTCAATACTTACTGAAGAAGTGGGATATGCGGAAAATCCTGGAGGAAGTGTTCCATAACAATCTTCATAATTACAATCACTTGGAATGGATTCAAACCA
>PADF01000063.1 GCA_002702945.1 Methanobacteriota archaeon | reverse complement strand
AGGGTCAGCACAAATTTCTTCAGATTTCGCTTCATTTTTTGCAACTCCTTTTGAGACATTATCCCAAAAGTTTTCATCAACTTTTTTTGTTTTCTGAATATTTCCAGCACTAGTTTTAGAGAAAGATGATTGAGAAGAGGAAAAACCTAGAACAGATTGGACATGTTGATTTTGGAAAAATGGTCGAGCCGCTTTTTCTCCAACATTGAAAATATGAGAAAATTGGCTTACGCCATCATCTACAGATGTGATAGAATTTTTTTGCATATTATGTACCTTAATTATGTGGTCATAAGTTGCCTTCTTTCTTCTTAGCTTACTTTCCTCCCATTCTTGCTGCCAATTTCTATTACTTTGATAGTTATTAATCGGTGTAAAAGGATTCTTTGTAGTTACTTTCTGTAAGTGTTTTTTTTCCCATGCTGAAATTAAAGATATAAAAGTGAAACATAACATAACAAAAAGACCGCAAAAAGTTGCACTCAAAAATGAGTCAGTTCCTCCTTGTGAGTTAAACCAGAAAAGAAAGAAAGTCAAAAAAGCGAAAATAGCGCCTTTGTTCAAAATGTTTCTATCAAAATTCATAATATCACTTTTTGACCATGGCGCGGTCTCCAAGCGCCATGGTCGGTAGTGTCTATGGACGCATTGCGTAATGTCATTGTCGTATTGACTCCATTAGAGACAATGTGTGCTTGTAAAATAAGTTTATAGTTGTCACTGGCGTTTAACAATCCTAATGCTTGGTTCTTTATCTCCTGAACAATTAGATTCGTCATAATCAAAAAGAAGACCCATTCTTCTCGAAATTTCGATATGTGCTCTTGACCATTGCCAAACACATTCTGAGTCTCCATCCTTTCCAAAAATATTGATTGCTTCCAATTCATCTTCCCAACCTGAATCAGACCAATGCTTTCCGGTAATTCTAGTCCAGTAATGCTTTTTTTCCGATAATTGCCGACTTAGATATTTGAAGTGATATTTTTTAAAAACTTTGACTAACTTGGCACGCGGAATTGATCGGGGGCATATCATCAAAACTCTGTCATTTGAATACCAAAAGCCGCAAGAACCTAATTTCTCATCCTGAATAATCAATTTCGCTTTATCTATAGTTGATTCTAAATCACCCCAACTCTTTGGTAGCCAACAAATCAACGCTGATCGGTCTTTAGTTCCAGGTAAGTGGTTACTAACTTCAATACAAGTATTGCTTTGAGTACTTAATTTGGGCTTAGTTTTGGGTTTGATTTTTTTCTTTTTGATTTTTGCACTTTTTGGTATTTCAATTGCCAATGAATGCTTAGGCATTGAAGAAATGAAATCTTTGATTGGAAGATTTAAAATTTCATGATCAATCTTGTGGCAGTACCAACCAGTTTTACTATTTATGGTTCCAGGTAAGCGTATAATCCTTCTAGTGTCTGCAGTGACTCGGGTGTCAATTTCAAAACCATTTGCTAAAATTTCTTGAACAATTTGTGTTCTATTCTTTTTCACAGCCTCTTCTCGTTCAAGTAAATTTTCGATAGAGAATAATTGTCTATCTCTGTCTCGATAGATTAAATGAAAGCCTTTGTTACCTGAAAATGATATATTAATTAAATCAAAATTATAGTTTTTATCAACCCATTGATAAAGTTCAAGGGCGATTTTTTTTGCCTTTGAAATATTTTTTAGACTAAAGGGTTCGACATCGATATCGAAAACAATTAGGTGATCTAACATAACAGGTCTAGGTTTTTCACTATCATTTTTTCTTGGTAAATCAACAGGGTTCAGCCAGGAAGATGTAGAAAAATAGATATCTGTAGGATTATCATTTTTTATTGCTTTAACAAATGTTTCATTATCTCTAATTCTACGTCTTGAGGTATTCCATGTGCCATCTAAACACCTCCACCTGAATTGGTGTTGACTTGGTTTATCAATCCAAGAAAAATCAATTACATTTTTTGAATAATAATCGATTAGAGAATTTTCATCAAATTCTCTAATTTTCATATTATCTTAATCCTGCTTTCTTAAGAGATTCAAGTAATACTGCTCCAAGTTCTGATGGATCTTTTGCACAAGCAATCCCAGCAGCTTCAAAGGCAGCAAATTTTTCTTCAGCAGTTCCTTTTCCGCCAGAAATAATTGCACCTGCATGGCCCATTCTTTTACCCGGAGGGGCAGTTGCACCAGCGACGAATCCAACAATTGGCTTAGTCATATTTTCTGCAGCCCATGCAGCAGCTTCTTCTTCAGCGTTTCCACCAATTTCACCAATCATAACAATTGCTTCGGTTTGACTATCTGCTTCAAATGCCGCCAAACAGTCTATGAAACCAGTTCCATTAACTGGGTCGCCACCAATTCCAACACATGTTGACTGACCTTCTCCAATACTCATTGTTTGTGCAACAGCCTCATAGGTTAATGTTCCAGATTTGGAAACAATTCCGATTCTACCCTTTGCATGAATATGTCCTGGCATGATTCCGATCTTTGCTCCNCCNTTNTCNCCAGGNGTAATAATTCCNGGNCAATTAGGNCCNATTAAACGAACTCCNGGGCGATTATAAACATATGAAACAGCCTTNACCATNTCNANNGTAGGTATTCCTTCAGTNATACANACNACNACNCCTTCNCCNTTNANNGANTCAAATGCTTCAGCAGCCTCCATAATNGCNTCNCCNGCNAATGGNGGNGGNACNTAAATTACAGTAGCATCAGCATCAGTGGCTGCAATCGCTTCNCGCATCGAATCCCAAACTGGGAANTCTTTGCCTTGAAGTTCGACGGTTTGNCCNCCNTTNCCAGGTGTGCATCCACCAACGATATTNGTTCCNTATTCNACCATNTTNTCAGCGTGGAANTGACCTTGNTTNCCAGTAATNCCTTGAACNANAACTTTAGCATCTTCTTCAATCCAAATAGCCATCAAGCCTCACCTCCNATNANNGANACAATCTTTTNNGCACCTTCNGCCAGNTCATCTGCAGGATGTATNTTCAATGTNGANGNAGCNAGNATTGCNTTNCCTTCATCGACATTTGTNCCTGCNAGTCTAACNACTAGNGGNACATCTAGTGATAATGCNTCAGTAGCAGCNATTACNCCTCTNGCNATAATATCACAGCGCATAATTCCACCAAAAATATTGACNAAAATNCCNTTTACATTAGGGTCTTCAAGAATAATTGAGAAAGCGGTCTTTACTTGTTCTTCATTTGCTCCCCCGCCTACGTCGAGGAAGTTTGCAGGCTCACCTCCATACAGTTTGATTACGTCCATAGTTGCCATTGCAAGNCCTGCGCCNTTGACTAAGCAACCGATGTTACCGTCTAATTTGACATAGGATAATCCAGTTTCTTTTGCTCTAATTTCTACGTCCTCTTCTTCAGATAAGTCACGAAGGTCATCCCAATTTTTATGTCTAAACTCTGCATTTTCATCGAATGAAATTTTTGAATCTAGTGCGATAATTTGGTCGTCAGATGTTTTCACCAGTGGATTAATTTCAACCATAGCACAATCATTACTTACAAACATATCATACATACTTCCTAGCATTTTGAAGAATGATTTTAATGCGGCACCGGAAAGACCCAATGCCATTCCTAAATCTCTCTTTTGAAATCCAAGTAATCCTGAATTTGGGTCAACAGAAATCTTGTGAATTAGTTCAGGAGTATTGTGAGCGACATCTTCAATATCCATTCCTCCTTCAGTTGAAGCCATAATCATGACAGACTTGTTTTCTCTATCAACTAGTAAAGCGAGGTAATATTCATGAGCAATATCACATCCGGATTCGATGTACAAATTATTGACAATCTTTCCTTCATCGCCAGTTTGTATAGTCACCAATAGATTCCCAAGAATATTAGATGAATAAGTTTCAACATCTTCCTTTGAAAATGCAATTTTAACTCCACCATCCATCACATGTTCTTTAGTGTCTGGATTGTAAAGTGTTCCCTTACCTCTNCCCCCAGCATGGATTTGAGATTTGACTGCTACTACTTTTGAGCCTAATGAATCATATGCATTTAGAGCCTGTTCTACTGAAGTACAATGTACTCCTTCTAAAACAGGTACTCCGTTTGCCTTTAGTAGTGATTTTCCTTGATATTCGTGGATGTTCATGTCTCTCTCCAAATACCTCCAGAAAAAGACCGTCTTTGAATACTTTGATTCAATTTACAATATCCTGCATTGATAAAAAATGTTGAGAAATAACCTCAATCACTAAACGCCTTATTCCCAAGCATATCTCATGGAAAGGGACATAATTTGGTTTTTTGTACTTGGATTGTGGTCTATTTTGGTTGTTTTTGCTATTAAACCAGTTCATTCTTACATGGTCAAGAATGGTAGTGAAAATATGGTTGCTGTTTACTATAATCGTAAGATTGCACACATGCTTGCTGGAGGAGTTCCAATTATTCTTTCTCCAATTGTTTTTGAAAATCCTATTTGGCCTTTAATTGGCGGTATTCTTGGATTTTTTGCACTTCTTAGTACTCATCTTCTTGATCGAAGATTATGGTGGATGCAGACTGAACAAAATGTAAATGATGCAACGTTCGCTTTGATGTTAGGTACATCAGTATATTTAATTTGGGAATATACAAATGAACCATGGCTAGCAATTCTTCCTTCACTATATATGGCATTTGGAGATGGAGTAACTGGAATTATTAGAAATAAAATGTTTAGAAAAAGAACGAAAAGTGCTTGGGGTAATTTAGGTATGGCGATTCTTTGCCTTCCACTCGGATTTTTTATAGGTAATTCTGTTGATCCATCAATACCCGTATGGGGTCTAATTTCCGCATCTGTTGCTTCCTTTGTGGAAAGATATGAATTTGGGGTAATTGATGATAATGTTCTCATCGTAATAGCTTCAAGTATTGTGATTATTGCTGGATTTATTTTAGGACCAATTTTTTGAAAGATATACAAGAAATTTTAACCATTAAGATGTAGCATCAGTCATGTCAATCAGTATTGGGGATGTAATTCCAGAATTCAACTTGCTAAATGCAAATAAAGCTCTCGGCGGAGACTATGTAAATTCTAATGATTATATCAAAGAAAATGGATTAATAGTTGTCTTCGAATGTAATCACTGCCCCTACGTTATTGCAAGTATTGAAAGAATGAATCAATTGTCAAAATATGCTAATTCTAATTCAATAGGATTCTTGGGTATAAATTCTAATGACGCCGAGGTATACGCTTCTGATTCATTTGAAAATATGGTAAAAAGAGCTGATAAAGGAATGCCATATCCTTATCTCTTTGATGAATCTCAAGAAGTAGCACATAAATTTGGAGCGAAAAGAACCCCTGAGTTTTTCTTATTCAATTCGAATCAAGAACTAATTTACAGCGGTAGAATGGATGATTCTCCCAGAGACCCGAACCAAGTCACTACTAATGAATTGAAAGACGCAATAGATTGTTTATTGGACGGTGAAAAACCAAAAATTGAATTCACAGAATCAATTGGATGTTCTGTTAAATGGAAAGTGTAGGTGTTCTAATGTCGGGTTGTAGAAGGCAATGTGACTGGGACAAAAATATGGTTTGTCGTAGTTGTGGGATTGATTATTCTGACCCTAACGACAAACAGAAAGAGTCCGTTGAACAACCTCCAAAATGATATATGACCGCATTATTTGAAAGGCGACCAATCTTAGCCTGATTTATGCAGGTAGTTGTTCTTGCGGGAGGAATAGGTTCACGCCTACGTCCATGGACACAAGAAATTCCTAAACCGCTTCTTCCAATGTTNGATAAAACCCTTCTTGAGCAAGTTATATCTTCGGTTCCAAACGATTTAATCGATGAAGTCATTGTTGCTGGTGGTTACAAAGTCAACAAAATAAAAGAATATTTTTCTAATTCTAATTTTGATTTTGATATTACAATAGTTCCAGAAGATAAGCCATTGGGTACAGGGGGGGCTCTAGGTAATTGCAGTGATGTTGTGAGTGGAACATTTGCATGTTTCAATGGTGATATAATTTCATCTTTAAAAGTAGAGGAATTACTAAATTTACATAGAACAAATGGTGGAATAGGTTCTTTGGGACTTTGGCAAGTAAATGATCCTTCAAGATTTGGAATTGTTGGGTTAAATGAAGATTCTAAGATTACTAAATTTATGGAAAAGCCCAANCCAGAAGAAGTCNTTTCTAATCTAATCAATGCAGGTTCATATATTTTTGAAGATGATATATTCGATTATATTCCTTCTGGGAAAAATTCTATAGAAAGAGAAGTATTTCCCCAACTAGCTAATGATAGATTACTNAATGGTCTACATTTTAGNGGATTTTTTATTGATTCAGGAACTAGAACATCTTGGTGTGATGCAGTTCGAACTTGCATTGAAAATAACAGGTTTTCAAGTGGGGAAGTTTGTGGTAAATCATGGTTTGAAATACCTAACAGTAAAGTCGAAGATGGCTCGTTAATTTTAGATTCTATGATTGGAACGAATACAGAAATTATGAAATCTAAGATTGAGAATTCAACAGTCTTATCAGGAACAAAAATATATTCTAATGTTCAATTAGAATCTAGTTTAATAGGTAGAAACGTGGTTATAGGTAAGAATTCTGTAATTTCTAATTCAATCATAAATCATGATTCTTTAATCCCAGAAGGTACTGTTCTTACAGATAGTGAATGGCCATTAACCGATTGATTTTTGATTATTTGATGGAAGAACTAAAATGTAAATGCNGAATGCCAAATTTATGGACAAGCCATTGATAGTTGTAAATTTCAAAACGTATGAATCGGCAAGCGGACAATCAGCAGAGATTTTAGCAGCCTCGATGGAAAATTATTCGAATAGAAATTTTAGAATGATCGCAGTTGTTTCTGCTTTTGATTTATTTTCCATTTCTTCAAANTCNNAGAGTCTAGAGGTTTGGTCTCAGCATCTTGATCCTGTCGGTAAAGGAAGTCATACTGGATGGCTTGAGCCAGATTCCGCTATTTATCGTGGTGCTGNTGGAACAATAATCAACCATGCTGAACATAAAGTTAGTATGCAACATGTNANAGATTTAATGGAAATGCTTCCNGATGATTTTCCAGTATGTGCTTGCGCNGCAGATGTTAACGAAGCGATTGAACTGGCAAAACTTAATCCTACTTNCATAGCTGTTGAACCACCTGAATTAATTGGTGGAGATATATCTGTGACAACCGCTGACCCTTCGATTGTTTCAGATACAGTAAAGGCTGTAAAATCTGTAAATCCAAAAGTTAGAGTTCTTTGTGGCGCAGGTGTAAAAAATGGTTTAGATGTTCGTAAGGCAATAGAACTTGGAGCAGAAGGCGTTCTACTTGCTAGCGGTGTAACTAAGGCCAAAGATATAGATTCAGTATTAGATGATTTATCTTCTTAGTTTGTAAGAAATCTTTCCTTGGCAAAATTATATTCGGNCAATTTTTGTTCAATTTTGGCTTTTGCTAAACCATTTTTTGCAGGACACTTATTTTTAAAAATACATTTTGTGCAGTGATAATGGTTATTTGCTAGAGGAATTATGGATAAATTNCTCATAGGGCCTACTTTGTCTAGTAAATTATTCATTTGATTTACATCCTTTTCTAGTAATTGTTTAGATTGTTCTAATAGTTCATCGGTNGGTAAAAATCTTTNATGTAACCATTTTCCATTTCTAAATTTTAATACATGTACGATATATTTCTTAGTTAAAGTAGGNAAATTTCTATTCTTTAACGACCAATTTACCATTGCTAAAGCCTCTAAGTCTTCGAAAGAATTTGCTTTTTCTCCAAGTAAATCTACTCTTAGAAGGTGCCATTTNTTTTGAATTTGAAAAATCAAATCTGGTGAACAGAAAATATCTATATGTGCGTTAGATACTGACTTTTTCCTATCTAGGCAGGACCATCTTTTTATTTTATTAGTGTTTATTCTACGAAAAATATTAGTGTTCCATAGTGAATCTAATTGGTTCTTAGCACTTGAAATTAGTTCTTCTAAAAACTTNGAATTTGAATTTCTAATTCTTGATAATAATTTAGTTCCGATGTCTAATTCCAAATTCATCTTAATTTTTAAAAAAATCATTTTGTCAGACCAGATTATTCCATTTCGTTGATCTTCTAATCTTTCAATCATGACCTCTCTAAGGCTACTTACAAAAATATCTTCTAGCGATTTTTTACTGAGTTTTTTTCTCTTACTGATGTATTTATTTTGATTATTTGAATATCTTAGTACATATTGTCTTGGACAATTTATTAACGATTTTCTCCTACTTATACTCCACATAGTCTGTAACTCATTCATGNTTCAAAGATTTACTTTAACGTTAGTTAAGGTTATCAAATAATTCCAAATAGAGAACTTGTGATAATAACATTCGCAGTCACCCATAATGAGATAGGCACCAAGCACCAACCAACAAATTGAGTGAATGATTCAGCTCCATATCTGCCGAATATTCGAGATATAGGACCACCAACTGCTGCAATTAATCTAAGGAATAGAATTGAAAGACCTCCTAAAAATAGGTATAAAATTAGATTAAAACTTCCACTAATTATTCCTCCAAAGCCACTAAGCATAGATGCGGCAACACCTTGAGTAAATAGTGAAGGNAATGCAAGAATTCCAAACCAAGCGAACCAAATTCCTAGCAATACATCTCTNTCCATGTCTTCCAGAGGTCTCCAGTTTTGGAAAGATTCTGGAAATAACCTGTGTAATGATTTGGCTAATATGGTGGCTTCAAACGGTTTTCCTTTTCGAGCTGTAACTATACTCATTTCAACAAACCATAACATGAGTAAAATATCAATCCAAAACAAAATATTACTACTTATTGGCAATAATGTTGCAATTAATAATGGTAAATTAACAACCAAAATTCCTAGAGCAGAAGCGCCAATTATGGATGCCCATAATGTTCCAGGCGGGAGTGGTTGCTCAGGAGGAGTCCAATCTTCTCTAGGCAGTGCTAAGAAAATCAAAAATAATCCTGGACCTAAGAGTAGGCTGAAGTAAGCCCCAGAATTTTGACTTCCTCCAGATGAAATATCCTCAACCGATTCAATAATTTCTTTAGAAAAGGCAACTGGTGCTTTACTATAAGTTACGTGCATTGCAGGATCAATAACTACGACTGAATCAGAAACCCCATCTGGTAAACCACTGGCAAAAGACTCATCAGTATCAATTAAAACAGGCCATGATGAATTTATTTGTTGCTTAAGTTGAGTAACATCACTAGCCATAGGTTCCATTCCAGAAAGAATGTGAACTACCGCGATATCTTCTCCAAAATGNTCAATTGTTAGATTAAATTGATTAGATTGATCAATTAGATTTTCAGATGCAGGAAGGCCTATTCCAACAATAAGTGCACTCTTTCCATCAATCAATTCAGAGATNGTGTATGAATCACCATTCTCATCTAATAATTCAGCATTACTCACTCTTGTATTTTCATCGATAGCAGCATCAGCACCTAGGTTGGCCTGATCAAATACTGTCGGGATAAATAGTAACATCATTACAACTAGAGCGCCTAAAATCGGTAATGGCAGCATCAATCCTTGGTTGAAAATATTCCAGAGGAAAATTCCTAGAGCAACAAAACAAGATAATGTAAGGAATAGTTTAGCATTTGCAAACCCTTGATTCTCTTTTTCAACATCAAATTTTATGATACCAAAAGCATGACATTGGCTATTTGAATCTCCAGATATAGTAGTAACACAAAATTGTAAGTTTGTCAATCCTGGAGTCAATTCATTTTGACCCGACCAAGTCCAGATAGACTGATTATCATCAATTTCTCTGATAGTCATTGTTCTTCCAATAGAGTTCTCCATCATACCTTCTAGGCTATATGGAGTTCTTTCATAATCTTCAAGTGGCCCCCAAATTTCCCATTTAATCTCCTTAACATCGTCTGCACCCCAAGGGAATAGTGGTTCAAATTCTATGTGTGCTCTTCTTGATTCATCGACNATAATTTTTCCTTTCGGCTCATAAATCTCACCTTTAATTANAATTCCGCCGCCATTTTGNTCTAAAGCACCCCATTGTACTCTTGCTCTAGCAGTACATTGATGTTCTATTGAAACTGTTAAGGTGAAAACATCACCTTCAATCATAGTTAGATTTACTTCATTCATTTCACCTGAGAAATTCATAGCCTCATTAGAATTTACCTTATCAACCACTTGAGTAATNACAGAATCATATACTGGAACACCGCCTGCATCTACTGAATAAATTAGAGTTGTAGTCCCATCTAGATTGAACTGCTCCTCTCGAACACAAGTTTGAGGGCCAGCACCTTGATCAAGATATACAGAAAAGAATACACTCATATTTACAGTTGCACTAAATCCATTTTGAATTGGTTCACTGTTGAGATTTAANATCTGGCCACTAAATCCAGAATTGATACTTATTCCACCAGGGGCATTGTCAGATTTTTGCCTCTGTAAAACAGCTTCAGTTTCATCTAAACCTTCAACATACAATCTCTCAATTGGATTAATTTCCCAATCTACATAACCTGCTTCATAAACAGGTTCTTCAAAGCCAGAAACTGAACTAGCAAGCCCCATTCCTAGTATTAGTACCAGTAATAGAATGGGCATACTATGCTTGCGCATGGACTAACCAATAGGTTTTGGTTGAAGAACTCGCCGACGATTTGTGGGTTATTCAACTGAATCTAAGCCAAGCCCACATCAACATCATTCCAGATGTTATTGCTAGAGTATTTACGCCACCTTTAGTTAAGTAACCTCTATTTTCGAATAAAGCCCCCAAAAGACTGTCCACTTGACAACCAATCCATCCGATTATACAAGTCAACAATGAAAGGTAAAGTCCATCAACAATTTCTGAATCCAAATTGGTAATATACCAAGCTAAAAATGCTAGTATGCTAATCAATCCAGATCCAAATAATGCTGCTTTTTGCCCAGTTGATGAAAATCCACCATTTAATCCAGCTTCACATGGTTTTAGAGTGGTAATCATTCTTACATTGTCGTCTAGACATCCTATCTCACTAGCAAAAGTATCGGCAGCTGCAACTGCAACTGCTGCGCTAAACATCCATATGCCAAATTCCCAATCTTCTTGGAAAAAGGCCATGGCAGCTACAACAGCAGGTAATCCTCCATTTGCCAAAACATTAATCCAACCTCTGTGTCCATCGTCAGATTCACTCATATTTCGAGCCTTTTTTTCCTCAAATCGCCATTTTGTTGCTTTATGTGATGCTAATAAGAAGGCTAGTAAAATTAGTAACCATGTCCAATGTCCCATTCCACCTACTACTAATCCAATGAATGTGGCAGCAGCAACTCCTGCGGAATCAAGCATCTTAGCCTTGGATGAGCCGATTATAAGACCTAGAATTATAATTCCAGTTACAATCAAATTACCTTGATTGAAACCTCCAGTCAAGACATCCATGTAATTCCCAAAATACTGTCGGAATAATTCCTCTTAAAATGTAATACCCTGTAATTGGATTAATTGCACTGTTTTTTTAACTCAATAAAGAATTCCGGTCATCTATTGCATAAGGGATTAAACGTCTTAGAATCATCCAAAGAATCACTATAAGTACAGTGATCAGAATAAGATTTACTGTAATTTGAATAATCATAGGGCTATCAATTAGTATTCTTCCGGAAAGCCATAGTGTCCCATTCCACACAGCATGACAAAAAATTGCAATGAGAATAGCTTTTGTTGGTGACTTGGTTAATTGTATTTCTTTTTCTTTACCAGCACTAAGCCATTTAGGCAAAACTGGTTGAACTTTTACACTTGAACTAGAGATTAACTGACCAGTTTTTTTATCAAATAAAACCCATTTACTTTCTTGCTTGATGACCTTTTTCTTTTCATAAATACCATCTATCAATGACTTTGAATGATTATTTTTTGAAATATGATGGCCAATTGCGAAACCAGAAATTGCTGTCCAAGTTGCATGCCCAGGAATTGAACCNATTGCTCTTAAAACCGTGGTGAAAATGAAACTTATTGCAGCACCTTCTCCAGAAAATAATGCTCCAAGAATATATGACATGTTTTCTAAAAGTGCAAATCCAAGACCTACAGAAAAACCGATTTGGAAACCTCTTTTGCCCGAATCAATAAATCTAGACAAGAAAAGAATAGCCAATGCTTTACTCAATTCTTCTCCAATTGGTGCAGATAAGAATAGAATCATTCCATAACCTAGACTTTCAACTCCATCCATACTTATTCCTAAGAAAGTAATTACTATTGGTGAAATTAATGAGTTAATTACCAATGCNGGGAAAGTAGATAACATTCCTGCAATCAACATCCATTCGCCTTGCCTCTTGGTNGTCTGTAGGTCGAAGTACTCATTTGATGTAGCCCACCATGCAAAAACAGGTGTTGAAAAACCAATTATCCATGCAGGTATTGAAATCAATAAGAAAAGTAAAAGTGCCCAAATTGATGAACTAATTAGAATTGGAATCATACAAATTGCCGAGATTAATGTTCCAATGATAAAAATCAGCCATANTTGTTTGAATGGTGGGATCTGCAGAGGGGCTGTACTGTGAACTAGGTGATGTTTGACAGANGTTTGCATTGTTGTTTGAATNAGTGTAGATGGAGCAATTAAATGAGAATTTGTCCCTTGGTTTGAAGGTTCAACTCTTACTATATGAGCTAATTTTGGCTTCCTTAGTAATATGAAAGCAAGTAGAAATGGTGTGGAACATAAAGTTCCTATAAGTACTTGAAATGGGTCACTAGGACCTATAACCCCATTTAAATTTGAATCTATAAATCCGCTGACAATGAATAATGCAGTGTTTACGAAGAAGAAAATGACAGTAACTAAACCGAGCATTGANCCAATAGACTTCCAGCGAGAAGATGTTTGAGACAAATAAAGATTATTTGGCGCAGGGGATAGTGGAGTTTTGATTAATCCCTGCATGGACTACCTAAGTAGTCCAAGTTTTCAAATCAACCGGAATTATGATGTTTCAAATCAGTATGTAATTTGAATTTCAGAAGCGGTTGCNAGACTAATNACGCCTGGAGGNCCACTCCACTGAATCTTATCATCGGATACAATAAGTGCGCCATCGCCTTCACTGTGGCCAAGTACCGCTTTTACAGATGCGAAAGAGCAGTAAAGTGTAGCATTAGATGAAATCACTTCCATGAATTTAGCAACCATTGGAACTTCTGCACCTAGTTCTTTTTCCAATTCATCAAGATAGTTAGGATCCAGTAATCTTGTACCAGCAGCGGCGAAAAAAACACTCACATTATGTCCATCNTTTATTGCTTGGGCGGTACATGCTAAACCTACAATAGATTTCATTACATCATTCTTAGGTTCGGANACAAATTTAAAGAAAATATTCTTGCTCATAGTCTTGCGAATCATAACAATATAATCAAGTTATTGAAATATTATTTTTGTAAAAATNAGGTCCCGCTCAGTTCGCCCATCACTCGTCACTGAATTTTCAGCATTCGGCTAAAGCAGTCATCACAGCGGGGTTAATCCTGACNGTCTTATTTGATGAAATCATCGTATGATAATTAACAGAACTTTTTATTTGAAAGTAAGATTGTATAACCATGGGCGCTTTTGAGTTTCTATTTGCTCCAAGACTTGANCATCGTGGTTGGCAGACTCCAAGTGAAGCATCTAGACTTTATTTTGTTATTGTAATGTTACTCACAATTATCTATTCTTGGAACCTTTCCAATTCTAATGTAATTATCTTCCTTTGCTTAACAATGCTAATCTCAACACCATTACTATCGATTGGATGGTGGCTGATTTCACTAGTTAGTAATGGAATTAAACCTAGATTATTAGTAGACTCAGTTAGTAGAGTTGATAAAAGTAAAAAGTTGCCAATTCACTCATTTAGAAAGCCATAACTCCAATCATGAGGCGGAGCAAAGGTTTCCTTGATAGAACGGGGACTCACCCATCTTAGTAGATTAAGCGGGGAACCTGCCTTGTCATTTGTTCCGCTACCTCTAGCACCTCCAAATGGTTGTTGTCCAACAACAGCTCCAGTAGGCTTATCATTGATGTAGAAGTTACCACATGAATACTTCAGAGCTTTCTTTGCTGTTTCAATATCTTCTCTGTTCGTAGCAAATATTGAACCAGTAAGAGCATATTCTGAGGTCTTATCACAAGTTTCCAATATTTGTTCAAATTCTTGGTCAGGATAAATATGAATTGATAGAACAGGTCCGAAAATTTCTTCGCTCATTGATTCATAATTTGGATCAGAGCAAACTATTGTTGTAGGATTAATGAAATAGCCTTTAGAATCATCATAACTTCCACCAGTAATTATTTCACAACCAGAATCTTTAGCCGCTCTGTCAATATATCCTGTAATATTATCAAATGATTTCTTATCGATTACAGCTGACATAAAGTTTGAGAAGTTCTTAGGGTCTCCAATTGTTATTTTTGCGACTTCAGAACAGTATTCTTCTTCGATATTATCCCACACAGATTTAGGGATATATGCTCTACTTGCAGCACTACACTTTTGTCCTTGGAACTCNAATGCACCTCTAATCAATGCTACNACCAGTGCTTTTTGATCACAGTTTGGATGTGCTACAATGAAGTCTTTACCTCCAGTCTCTCCAACTATTCTAGGATATGAGCGCATATTTGGAAGATTATCTGCAACATCTTTCCACATTTTTCTAAATACCGCAGTGGAACCTGTAAAGTGAATACCTGCTAACATAGGGTGCGACAAGCAAATATCACCTACCATACTAGCTTTACCAGGAATGAAATTTATCACACCATCTGGTAGTCCAGCATCCATCATCAAGCGCATTAGATAGTAATTTGAAAGGTATGAATTTCTACTTGGTTTCCAGACTCCTGTATTTCCCATTATAGCAGCAGAAGAAGGTAAGTTAGCGGCGATACTACTGAAATTGAATGGCGTTACAGAGAATATGAATCCCTCTAAAGGCCTTACTTCACTAGAATTCCACATACTTGAAGGAGATACAGGTGGTTGCANGTCTTCATAGATTTGACGTGCATAGTCTGCATTGAATCTCCAAAAGTCAATCAGTTCACATGCAGAATCAATCTCTGCTTGATGACAGGTTTTTGATTGATTAATCATTGTACTAGCATTGATTTTAGATCTANACTCNCCNCTAAGAAGTTCACTCGCTTTGAGAAAAACGGCAGCCCTTGCCTCCCATGGCATACTAGACCANGANTCATGAGCATCTAATGAAGCCTTAATAGCATCTTTAACTTCATTTTCACCAGCCATATGCACTCTTGCGATTACATGGCTATGATTGTGGGGCATTACTTGTTCAACTATGTTATCAGTATATACTTCGACACCGTTTATTATACAAGGAATTTCTATAATTTCATTTGATTGACGAGTCAATTCTTCTTTCAACGAAATTCTTTCAGGACTGCCTGGAAGGTAACCAAGTATTGGTTCATTAACTGGTGTCGGAGGGCGCGGTATACTATTGACCATGTACGGGGCTGTAGAAGGAACTTCTTCAATATCTCGCTAGTATAGATGAGACAACTTTTGACGTAGTTTTGATAATTTAGGACCAACAACTACCATGCAGTATCCCTGTGTCGGGTTTCTAGCATAGTAATCATGGTGGTATTTTTCAGCGATTGTAAAATTTGTTGGTTCTTCTATAGTGGTAACGATTTCATCATCAAAGTATTGTTCCATTTTTGCAATCATCATTTTTGCAACTTCGGTTTGACCTTCCTCGACTGGCATTATACAACTACGATATTGGGTTCCAACATCATTACCTTGGCGATTTAATTGTGTAGGGTCATGTACCGTGAAAAATACTTCCAATATTGTTTCAAAGGAAATAATCTCAGGGTCATAGATTAGTTCGACAATTTCTGCATGCCCAGTTTTTCCAGAGCAAACCGAATTATAATTCGGTTTTTTATCAGGCCCTCCAGCATAAGCAGGAAGTGCAGAATCAATCCCTCGCATTTGTTTGAATGCTCCTTCTGTGCACCAGAAGCAGCCACCGCCTAACAGTGCTCTTTGCATAGTTGTCACACACAGTTCTATTTTATCAAATATCGTTTAGTATAGTGTTATTTATGTAACCTAGTAAAACATTGTTTCAAATACCGACTTG
>PADF01000062.1 GCA_002702945.1 Methanobacteriota archaeon | reverse complement strand
GTCTGCTGAAGTTAAGTCAATCGAAATGCACCACACAATGGTACCAAAGGCTGAACCTGGAGACAACGTTGGTTTCAACGTCCGTGGTCTAGCTGCAGTTGATATCCGCCGTGGTGACGTTGCTGGATACTCAGACAGTGAACCTACCTTTGTTCGTCACGACGAAACATTCGTTGGACAAATCCAACTTATGGATATTCCAAAGGCTGTATCAATTGGTTACACTCCTGTGTTCCACTCTCACACCGCACAAGTTGCAGTGAGATTCCAAGAACTACTAGAAAAGACAAACAAAGCTGGTAAAGAAGCCAATCCATCTTTCCTAAAGACTGGTGACGCTTGTTTGATTCGTTTCCAACCAACAAAGCCACTTGCAATTGAGCAAATGGATACCTTCCCTGAATTATCCCGTTTCGCTATCCGTGACATGGGTAAGACAGTTGCTGCTGGTGTCTGTTTAAAGATTGAAAAGAAGTGATTTTAGTATCTAGCGATAATTGGTTGGAGGATTAAATTTGGCAGCTGTAACAATCATTAAACTGACTGGTGAAAACCACAAGGATATTGACAAAGTTGCTTCCCAAATCAAAACCATATGTGATACTGGTGGGATCTCACTAAGAGGGCCAATACCACTTCCAACTCGTCGTTTAGTCGTACCCGTTCGTAAAGCACCAGATGGTGAAGGTAGTGAAACATACGATCATTGGGAACTTCGTGTTCACAAGCGTTTGTTGGAAATGGATATCAATTCAGGTAAAGACGAGTCTGCCTTAAGACAAGTTACAAAAATTGAAATTCCAGACACTGTAAGTATTGAACTTTCAATGCGTGTTGTTAACTGAAGTTATCTTTAGAGAGATTCAACTTCAGCTACGCCAGATTCTACTAGCCAGTCCGCGGTTTCTTGATCGAGAAAATGTACATCATCTTTCTCGAGTAAAATTTCTTCACCACTTCCGACCATTACAGGTTCGGGAAATGATTCTATTACCTTAATTCTAACTAATTCAACATCTGGTATAGAATCTAATTTTTCTTCTTTTTCAGATTGTTCGGAGTCATCTAACCCATCCAATATTATCTTATTTCCAGAGTTCTTAGATGGGGCAAGTTCCATTGCTGCAGAATGTTTATTTGTTGATAATTGTTCATTTTCTGTAGATTGAATAGATTTTACTGGAACACTTTCAGTTAATTCCTCAGGAATGAAATCTTCCATATCCGGCCATTGCTCATCAAGAAATCTATCTTCTTCATCAAGTTCTTCAACAATCTCTTGTTGTGTTTCATTATCTTCAAAGATTAGGTCTGGAGGCGGATTTCCTGTTAGATTTCTATCCTGTTCAACAAAAGAATCTAATTGCATCGTTCCAGGTGAATGAGTAACTCGCTCAATTAAATTTTCAGAAAGTTCTCCTTTCTGCATCGAGTTCCAATCTATATCTTTTTTGAACCGATCCATTTGGATTTGAAGACCATGATAAAATGCCTTTTCTGCAGGGTCATGCCTTTGCCAATCCAAGGGCGCTAAGTCTTGTATCATCCCAGGTTGTGCAGCAATTCTAAGTGATTGTGATGCGACATGTTGCATCATTGATACAAGTCTTTTTCTAGCTAATTCAGAAGCAATTCTTCTAACATTAGCCTGTCTTTTTTGTAGATTTTGTAGTCTAATTCCAGTCATCCCATTCATCATCATGTGCTGAATATCCATGTCAATATCTGATAGAAGTTTCCCTACCATTTCCCAGAAGTCCTGTCTTGGTAAAGGAACTGGCACATGTCTAGAAGATTGCTGGCGACGGGTGGCGAATAATTCCTCTTCGATTTCCCGCGCTTGACCGCTATCGAGGTATCGGTCTTCCGTCATCAGGGGTTGGTAAGGTTGACGGGCTTTGAACATTGATGTATTTTTTTGTATGAACATATCATCAACTGGTTAATTATTGATGACCTCACCTCGCGAAGCGAGGTGAAACATAAATGAGGTTGAAACAACAAAATTTTGGGGCTGAAAAAAGTCCTAAAATCTCCTCTTTGTTGTTAGTTGCCTTACTTCTGACTAGTACATTAATCAATGTACAAGCGCAAAACACTTCCTCATGGCAACCAGAAGAACCTCTAGAATGGAATAATAAAATTGATTTTTTCCCTGAATCGAATCGAAGTTTCATTAACACTACAGAGTCATCCATGATTCAAATTCCAGCAAACCACACATTTACTTCTGGACAACTAGAAGTTAGCCCAATTTGGCAAGCATCCAATTTTACAGATGTGATTATCGACTCAAATAATGGAGACCAATGGTTAGGTACCCATAATGATACAGTAGTATCTCCGACTAATAATCAGTTACGACTTACGAGAAATACGTCATTCGGTCAACTAACTGATTTTGAAACCACTACAGTAGTTCCTTCAGGAGGATGGTTGGGGAATGGAGATAATCATCAATCCTGGACTATTTTATCTCCTTCAAACTCCTCTCCAATTACTCAATCAAATATGAATTTGCCAACTGAAGGTATCAATGGAAGTGGCTTCCTTTCAACTACTGGGGAAGGAGATTTATCATCTTCTCAATACTCTTGTCTCCAATCACCTCAAATTGATATGCCTAGGGTCATCGATAATTTTTCATTATCTTTCGATCATTGGCTGGCATTAGATTCTAGTGATGCCGCTTGGATAGAAATTTTGGATTCCAACAATAGTTGGGCTCCATTGATTATTTCATCGGGTGGAATGCCACAAAATGGTTTATTACAAGCTCCAAATTTAGTCTGGAGTGGAGAATCCGATTCGTGGAATAGAGTGGAACTTGAACTTGATTCATATGTATCTTCAAATCAATCAGTATTTTTCTTACAGTTTTGTTTTGAAACAAGCAGTATAGATATTGCCAGAGGAGGATGGTTCATTGATGAATTGGTAATTTTCAATCAAGGAAGCAATCAAGGTTCACTTTTCCACGGCAACCTAGCCGGTAATTATCTGCCCAATGCTAATTCGAAATATGTTCTACCCTTAGAATTCTCATCGATGTCATCAGTAGATGAGATTGAAGTAAGTATGAATTGGGATATACAAGGTTATCTTGATGATTATATTACGGTTGAACTTTCGATAGATAATGGGACCTCATGGAATACACTTTCAGGAAGATTCGGTATTCCTGGAACCGGTATATGGAGTAATGGTAATTTGTATTATGGAGAATCTAAAGGGTGGATATCTTTATTTTTTAATCTAAATTTTAATCTTACAAATTCCCCAACCTTCAGCGATACTCTGCTCAGATTTTCTGTAATAACAGATTCATCAATAAATTTTGGNGGCACCTCATCCTCTGGCTGGGAAGGTATTGCAATTGACAATATTGTTTTTCATAATGGTAGACAAACAAGTAATCCATCCAGCATAGTTTACAGAAATTTTTCATCTCAACCAAATCTATTTATCGGTTCATCAGATGGTTGGCTAGAAAATTTTAGTTTAACTCAAAATCAATGGCAGTGGACTGATACTATGGGTCTCAACTANCATTCCTATACCAATTTCACATTTGATTNTGGAGATAATTTACCTGTAGGATGGNCGCTTAAGTCTATTGATGAACNTCAATGGCAGATTGGAACCACTTCAAATGCCTCAGGATACGGGCCAGGATATTGGCCTTCTGGACAGCAAGGTGCAGGAATTTATCTTAATTCTTCATATGGAAATGAAATGCTGACACATTTATATTCTCCAGAATATATTCTACCCATCGGTTCCTCGTCTCGACTGAGCTTCAAAAGTTGGGCTTGTACCGAGTCAAACTGGGATGGTGGAGCGATATCGGTTTCGAACGATGGTGGAATGAGTTGGTGGTATTTGCCCCCTACTATTGGTACCTTTCACGATCAAATCTCAACAATAAATTCTAATTCTCCATTTTATGGAGAAGGGATATTCGACGGTTCCACAGTCAACGGCGGTTGTAGAAACGTAATTCATCCATTTGATAACAAAACCTTCGACACATCAAATCTTTCAGGAGAAAATATTAGATTTAGGTACACTTTCTTTTCAGACCAATTACTGGAATACGATGGATGGTATATTGACGATGCAGGAATGGAAATAGATGTATTTGAGAGAACAGGCTCTTGGATCTCCGACATTTTATCACCAAATCCAAATTTCGGCTGGGGTAGTATCGATGGATTTGTCAATCAGCCATTAGGTACTAGCGTCACTTTCGATTTACTAGATGTTGATAATAATTCAATCCNAGGATATAGTAATCAAGTACTTCCAATTGATATAAAACTCGACCCATTTACTTATCCTAATCTTAGAATTAAGGTAAACTTAGAGACCTCAAATGATTTGATATCCCCATCGATTGAATTACTTTCAGTNGGAGGATCTATTTATTTTGATTCTTATCATTTACAGAATATTGAACAAAATGATATTTATTTCGGACAATATGATGATTTATATTTATCATCAGATTNTGAAATCACAACACAACAACCATCATTTGTAAAAATTCAAACTCCCAGTTTTTGTCCTCATATTGGTGCGACAATGACATCAATTGGAGACAATATTTCTTTATATTCTTCATTATTTAATNTTGAGTCAACATATTACGATGAGAGTTTTAATTTTAGGAAATTAAATTTCAGCAATGATGAAGCAATCTCTCTAAGTCTATCTGATGAAATTCAAATTACTTTGTTGCCTGGTCAAGAATTCACAAAGTTTTCTTATACTCCAATTTGTGCTAATGCTCCAGAAAATCCTTCAATTCAATTAGGAACTCAGAATCAAAGTATATTTTCTTGGCCTAGTGAAAATTTGACCAATTANTTTGGATTGACAACTAATTTAACTTCTATTTCTAGTGGAGGTATAACTAATGCAAATAATAATCGCTCTGTAGAAATGAATGTTATGGATGGACAAGTTGTTGAGGTCTCATATAGGACTCTTAGTCCTATCAATTCGACGTATTCACCGACAAATAATTTTATCCCCATGTCTATGGTAATCGAATTATCTTCTCAATCGAATTCCTCACTAAATNATTATTTTAATAATAAANCAGTAGTTAATACTACAGAAAACCATTCAGTAGTCCAGTTAAGATATCAAAGCCCAAATTTATGNCCAAATATATCATTCCCAGACGGAGAGATTTATCCTGGCTATGGATTAGCAAAATGTACAGTAAAATTCCTCTCAAGTGGAAATTCGTCTGTTAAATTTTCCAATTTATTGGTAATTTCAGAAGTTCAGCGAATTCAAATAGGATTATCAGATATAAAATTAAACTCAATTAGAAATGAATCATATCAAGGAGATGACAGGTCACTTCTTCACATTCCGATGAATGTTGAAACTACTTCCGGTTCAATAGCAGTAAACCTTAGCACCAGTTCTTACTTACATCAAATTGACAAAATAATTTCGATAAGCGAAGAAAGGTGGTTGCCCGAGCAAACTATTGTCGTAAATACTTCACATGTACGATTCAATCCAGTAACCTTTAGCGAATTAAATTATCAATTAGATAATGTAAGGTTGATTATTTCCTCATCTCATAATNTTGAAGATATTATATTAGAAATAGAGGCAACCAATCTTTATTCAGAAAAACAATTTATTATTACAAAAGGAGATGATTTAGTAGATATTGATTTATCTCAATCTTTCATCAATTGCCTTTATGGCTTTTGTCAAATTCAATGGGCAATAACTAGTAATTGGAATTTAGATGATGTCGATGATATTCATTGGATGGTAATATCTCAGGATTCATCTGACCTTGAAACTGGACCCGATGTGGTTGTTCGTCAAACCGCTTTCAATGAGATCGAGAATGATTTAGAGATTATCCAGTTTTCAGCTTTTGATAGCCATAATGCGCTTCATGATTGGACAGATGCAGATTGGCCATTTCATTTACAATCTAATGAATTGATAAACGTCAATGGACAGGTTAGATTCCAAGGTATCTCAAATAAATTCATTCAAGCAGAACAAGCAGAGATCGAGGTTAGAATTCAAGCAGTGCCTCCTAAGAATATCTCTGGAGGGCTAGATACATGGCCTGAACAACCGGTAANCTGGAGCGACTCTAATTTTGTAGAAGTCGGTGTTAATGGTTACTTTTCAGCCTCTATTTCAACTCCAAGTTTAGATGAGATTCCATCNAATACATATCTAGAAATTTCTGTTCATATCAATAGGACGGGCTCAATTTACTCAAATTCACAGACTTCAATCGATATGACTGCTGGATATCAAAAGACCAGAGTACTATTTGATATTGAGTCTCCAAGAATTTTATCTCTAAGTATTTTAGATCCTGGAGGACTTTCACCAGCAGACCAACATATCTGGATGGCAGGTCAAGATATCCCTCTCAGAGTGGAATTATCAGATGTTGAAGGGCTAAGCCCATCGATTACTATTTGGTCTTGGTCAGAATACAAAGACGATACTAATAGTGATGGAGTAATGGATGCTGACGAGTATGTATCCACTAGTTTGTCAGTTAATACCGGNTCCACTACAGCTACTGTTGATTTGCCGATATTCTCATGGTTTGATATTAGGGGGCCTTATGAATCGGGTCGACTAAGTATTGTAATCGAGTTAGTAGATTTAGCAGGGAATACTTTGGAAGGCGGCGGGGACTTTGGCTCTGAATTAGATCTAGCAACTATTATAGTTCAAAATCAGTATCAAACATATCTCGATGTAGATTCAATTGATTTAGATTTAATCGACAAGCATATTTTCCCCGGATATAGACATACTCTGAGTTTTAGTATAACCGACGCTAATGGTATTGAATCAATAGATAAATTTGAATTTGCAATTCTTGGAAGGAATACTGAGCAACAATGCTTCATACATTACTCACCACGATTTGCGCAAGTAGACTTCGATGAAGACTGTTTTGTAATGCAGCCAGAAGTAATAATTTATCAACAATCAGGCCTCCAAATGTGGGATGTTTTAGTTTCATTCAGNGTTTCATGGGATATCGCTAATTCCATCAACGAACAAGAATGGACACCATCATTGAAAATATTTGATGAAGGTCAAGACTTGTACTTAGGGCTTTCATTACTCACGATGTTTGAATGGAGTCTAAATCAAAATATTGATTTGACACAACAAAAAATAAGACAAAATGGATTATTGATAAGTAATAATGAAACAAAAATTTGGACTCAAAGCAATCAATTTATTGAATTAGAATTATCACTTAGTTTCACCAATTACTCTCTTCCTGTAGAATTTTTAACAAATAATTTCACAATTAATGGTTTAGTTGAATTGGCAAGTGATAATATTCTGACAAATACGACAATTTCCCATGACGGAATTGTTGTTACTCAATTGTTTAGCGATGAAACATTTAGCGATAGCGATATGTTTGAATTAGAAATAAATTTATTATCGCCACAATTAGAAAAGTTAGCCCATCTCAATTATCAAATTTACTTCGATAATAATCCACCTCTGCTATCTTTAAACTTGAAAAACCTGTTAAAAATAGATTCAAATAAATTATCAGAACTATCAATTTATGCAATAGTTAGTGATGAATATAAATTAAATCAACCAGAATTACTAGTCAAATGGTATTTCACAAATAATGGAATTATTATCAATGGGTCTGAAGGTGAAACTTTGATCAACTCGACTGAATTTACTCAATATAATACCTATTTTAATCAGAGTATAGATATCTCACCAAATAANCCTGCTCTGTTGAATAGGGATAGTGAAATNGTTATTTGGTTTGAAGCATATGATAATTCAGGTTTTGCATTAGTAGGTTTAGGTACATCAGAAGAACCAATTTCACCTAGGTTTAATTGGGTTGACTTTGAACCAAAAATAGATATTATTTCGGTTGAGTCAGATAGTCCAATCTTTGGTCAAGATGTAGAAATAATGACTAGAATTGTAAACTTAGGTCAGCTTAATGGAACTGTTGAAGTAAATCTGAAGGACAATGATGGTATTATTTTAGAGACTAAATCTATCGATATTGAGCCAGGTGATTGGGTTGAAACAAACTGGAATTTTGAAGCATGGACTACTGAACAGATTTTAATCACCATCGAACTGGTCAATTACTCACAATCTAAACAAATAGAAATTAATGATATTGAAGAATTTGATTCCTCAAATCGTGAATTAAATGGTCTAATTGGTTTGATCTTATTNCTCACATTCTTACTTGTTGGAGGATTTGGTTTTGCTTATCATAGAAGTTCGAAAAAATTGGAACAATATACTAAACTACATAGGCAAAATATTTCCAAGAAAAGGTATGCTGCTCCTCCAAGACCTAGTGAATTAGACAATATTAGTGAAGAGGAATAATCAAGAATGAAATGTCCCACGCAATACCATTAGCCGGGGTTCCCGAGCGGTCAAAGGGGGTGGACTCAAGATCCTCTGCGTAAAGCTTCGCAGGTTCGAATCCTGCCCCCGGCACCACTACTCAAAAAGTATTACTGAAAGCATGGTACGTTTGAGTAAAAATCTGCAAAATAGAACAAAAATTAGAACCTAATTTGTACCTAGAACGAACATCTTAATTTTGTATCATCTAATTTCAAGTTTGATTTATCAACAAACCCATTCAATTAAGCCGCTTCTAGATGTTTGTAGGCATTATCATTAAAGGTCTAACTAATCTGCAAATACCGATTAAGATGTTTAAAATTGAATCAACGCCCGCAAAAGTATGCCTAGGACTCTCAGCATTTCTGTTATTATTATACTCGATTAGCTTCATGTTCTTTTCTACAGAATATGTAACTGGAGGAGACACTGGATTTGCTCTTATTGACAATGGGCTAGGTGGTATGTTTGGGGAAGATGTTGCATACGGAATGGGCGGTATTGAAACTGGATTTAATGGCGTGCTATTCTTTGGTATTTTCATCTCTACTATGCTCATTTTGTTTGAAGGTGCAAAAGGAAAATGGACAATTATGCTACCTGTATTAGCAGGTATGGTTACTATGACTGTTTGTATTTGGATGAACTGGAACGCTGAAAGTGCAGCAAGTGAGACTCCGAAATACGTATCTATCTTCGTAACTCTTGTTTATGCAGTAGCCTACTTCTTATTGAGAGATGAAGGCGTAAATGAAGGTTTATCCGACTATAAGCCTGGTTTGAAAGTCAATGACAAGATTGCAATGGTGGCATTAATTCTACTTGTTCTATCTGGATTATACTATTCACTA
>PADF01000061.1 GCA_002702945.1 Methanobacteriota archaeon | reverse complement strand
TAATATGCCCCAAAAAACATTACTCCAAGCGGTAGGTAGGTCATAAAAACCAGAATACCTAGTCATTACACCTCTCCAGCCTAATGTCATTCCAATTAATGCGGCAATACTTGCCAATTGGAACAATAAGAAAGTAGAAGCCATGTTAATGCGCATGAGTTTTACTTCATCAAGTCAATGCATGAAATTTTAATTTGCGTTGGTTTCAAAGACCTTCGACTATACGCCATGCTATGGCAAGACTACTTTTGTTCGGTGGTAAAGGCGGTGTGGGTAAGACAACAACCTCTGCTGCTACTGCAGTATGGCTTGCCGACTCGGGACTTAGAGTATTATTGGTATCCAGTGACCCTGCACATTCTACATCAGATTCTCTAGGAGTCGAGATTGGTACAGAACCAACTCCTATTGAGGGTGTTGATGGATTATTTGGTTTAGAGATGGATCCCGAATCTAAACTTTCCTCATTATTACCTAAACTAGGAAAAATGGTTGATGGTATGAATTCCAAGGGTGGCTTAGGAGGTCTAGGTGGATTGAGTATGATGCTTGATTCTAATGCCAAGGAAGAAATTGAAGAAATGAAATCTGAGATTCAAACATCTGAAATGATTCTACCNGGGCTTGATGAAGCGCTTGCATTTGATGAATTATTACGTCATGTCGAAGATCCTAATTGGGATGTCATTGTTTTTGATACAGCTCCTACAGGTCATACACTGAGATTCCTTTCATTACCAGAAATTATTGAAGCATGGTCTGGTCGTTTAATTAGGATGATGCGAATATCTGGAGGCATTAGATCTATGCTTTTTGGTAGTAAAGAAAGCAATGAAATGAAAGAAGAATTAGAAAGATTTAGGCGCCGTGTTTTACATGTTAGAAGAGTTTTAAGCGATGAATTGTTAACATCATTTACTCTGGTTACTATCCCTGAAAGAATGGGGGTCAATGAAACATTAAGAGCTCATAACTCATTGAAGGAATTTNATCTCCCAGTTCATAATTGCCTAGTTAACAGACTTACTCCTGAATTTGATCATCCTTTTTTGAAGAACCGAAGAGATTCTGAATTATCTCGTATTTCTGAACTAACTGAACAACTTACAGATGTCCAAGTTTCCAATTTGGAATTAATGGAGCAGGAAGTNGTTGGAATTGAAAATTTAAGAATTGTTGGTAAAAAATTATACGGTGATGCTGTGGAGATTGAGCAATCACTTGGCCCACANAGAGTTGGTGAATTATTAGTTCATGAAATTCATCGTGGAATGGTTATAGAATCTAACGATGAAGTGGAACGAATNTTTCTTCACTTCCCNGGAATAAAACGCGAAGAATTATCTCTACGTAGTAGTGAAGGAGTTTTGTTCATCGGTCTCAATGGAAGAGAACGAGAAATCAAAACTTCNGTACCGGTTAAGGCCAGTCAGGTTGATGCTAAACTTGAAGGAGATATTCTTAGACTTGATGTACCCTTAACCTAAATTTTAGGAATGGGTTCAAAGAGTAAAACCGTTACGGACCAACATGGCACTAGAAGGTCTATCTAGGGGAATTTTCCGTTCTTTAGGCTTTCTTAAGAATCGCCGCAAGTTGGACGAAGAAGAACTGAGGGATATGACCCGCAGTCTTCGAAGGGCTCTGCAAGAGGCTGATTTTAACGTTAGACAAACCAAGGAAATCGTTGAAAGATTAGAAAATCGCCTCAAAGAGGAAGAGCCTAGACCGGGTTTGACATTACAAACTCATGCGATGAATATACTGTACACTGAATTAGTTAGAATATTAGGTCCTTCTCACGAATTTCAACCTCGTGGTTCTACATTACTTCTAGTTGGATTATATGGCCAAGGAAAAACCACTACTACAGCAAAATTAGCTGAATGGTACAGAAAAAAACATGGGTTAAGGGTCGCCGTAATTGAAGCCGACGTTCATCGTCCTGGGGCGTATGCACAATTATCTCAATTACTAGAAGACAGTTCAGTAATTGTTTATGGTGAACCTGAAAATAAGGATGCTGCATCTATTGTTAGAAACGGATTACAGAAATGTGCATCCGCTGATATGGTGATAGTCGATACTGCAGGGCGCCATCAATTAGATGAAGAACTTGTTGAAGAACTAGAAAATATTTCTTCTCTGACCAGAGCAACTGAAAGATGGCTGGTGATAGATGCTCAGGTTGGACAGGCTGCAGGTCCAGTCGCTGCTTCATTCCATAGTTTGGCAGGAGTCACAGGGATTGTAGTAACCAAACTCGACGGTACTGCTAGAGGTGGCGGTGCTTTGTCTGCAGTTGCTGCTACTGGTGCGCCCATTGTTCACATTGGTGTGGGTGAAAAAGTATCTGACTTAGAGAAATTTGAATCAGATAGATTTATTTCGAGACTTTTAGGAATGGGTGATATTCAAGGTTTGATTGATTTAGCACCCGAAGATTTAGATGAAGAAGAGGCAATGAGGCTAACTCAAAGAATGATGAGTGGACGATTCACACTAAATGACATGTACAAACAAATGGAGATGATGTCCAAGGTCGGAACAATTGACAAACTTATGTCATTCTTACCCGGAAATATGTTAGGAGGTTTGGGTGGTATGTCAAAATCACAAAAACAGGCAATGCAAGGAAACCTAGATCGTTATCGGACAATCATGGATAGCATGACTGGATGGGAAAAAAATGAACCTGCAAAAATCAAGGCCGATAGAATAAAACGNATCGCTAGAGGTTCGGGNGTCCGAGAAAAAGATGTTCGTGAACTTATTGGGCAATGGAATCGTTCAAGAAAGATGATGAAGGGAATGGGTGGCAATCGTAAGTTGAACAAACAGATGCGAAAGATGATGAAAGAGGGTGAAATGGATGTCGACCCATCATCATTCGGAATGTAATTACTCATCCACTGGTGGCAAATCNGGAATTTCTTTGATATTTGCAGCTTCTTCGGCTGCCTCCTCTGCCAATCTTTGCTCTTCAGCAATTCTAGCATTTTCTTCAGCTAATCGCTTAGATTCCAATTCCGCAGTGATTCTTGCATTTTCTTCCGCTAATCTTTTTGCCTCTTCTTCTTGTTCTAATCTTTCTTTTTCATCGGCTAATCTCTTAGCTTCTTCAAGTTCAGAATTGATTTTAGCCTCTTCAGATAATCGTTCCTCTTCTGATATCTTTATTGCTTCTTCGACCATTTTTAAATGAGCCTCATTAGCTAGTTTGGCATTTGCTTCCTGTTCAGCCTTTAACCTAGCTTCGAGTTCAGCCTTCAATTTAGCCTCCTCTTCAGCCTTGAGCCTAGCTTCTTCATTCATCCTTGCAACTTCTTCAGCCTTGAGCCTTGCTTCTTCCTCAGCAGCGATTCTAGCCTCTTCTTCAGCCTTGANCCTTGCTTCTTCATTCAGCCTGGCTTCTTCTTCAGCCTTGAGTTTTGCTTCTTCCTCAGCAGCGATTCTGGCCTCTTCTTGGATACGAGCTTCTTCTTCAGCCTTTTTACGAGCTTCTTCTTGTTCTAATGCACGTTGTTCTGCTTCTGCTGCCAATCGCTCTTGCTCTTCGATTTTTGCTCTAATTTCTGCTTCAGCCTTGAGTTTTGCTTCCTCTTCTGCTCTTGCTCTAGCTTCTGCTAATGCCTTAGCCTCTTCTTCAGCACGGAGTCGGGCCTCCTCCTCTTGTCTAGCTTTTTTCTCTGCTTCGATTCGTAATCTTGCTTTCTCTGCCAGTTCTCGTTCTAATCTTGCTTCTTCCTCTAATCTTTGACTTAGAGTATATCTTTCAATGACAACATCATAAATCGCTTTGTAATCTTCATCGCTCAAATCTAATGTTTCAGTTCTAGCAACAATCATGTATTGCTCAATTTCAGTTTGAGAAAATGTGCCTTCATGAGTGCTCAAAACAGTTCTTAGCATTTGGTAAAACTTACGCTGCTCGGATTTTATCATTCCATCCGATGTGATGAAATCTTGGACCAGAGTTAGTACCTCAGTCATGTTCAAGTTCTCGGACATAACATTACCAAATGGTAGAGGCTTTTTTCCTTTACTCCTTTAAACTCAAAATAATCAATAGGTTTTTGCAAGAATTACCTTTCTTTTTGTAGGCTTACCAGACATNTGACATTTGACTTCGTCATCAAATTCATCGGTTGCATCGCCCAAGAATGTTAGTCCAGTCAACCTTTCTACGACTTCTGCATGAGCATCACTTCCATCAAAAGCCATCTGGTAAATCTTCCCATCAATAATTTCTCCTTTCATTTCCCATTTTCCATCATTATTAGTAAANTCTGGNAACTGTTGGATNACATCTTGCATATGAGTTGAAGATCTGTTACGTAGTTCTTGAGCAATTTCTGAAAGTACTTTACGACAATTTTCAACAATATTGTCCATTGGAAGAGGCTCTTTTCCACCGGTCCTTCTTGCAGCAAAGACAGTTCCTTGGGCAATATCTCGAGGTCCTAAATCGAGTCTTAATGGAACGCCTTTTATCTCCCAATCATAGTATTTCTGACCAGCACGTATATCCCTTGAATCAACTTTGACTCTGATGCCACTATTTCGTAGGGTATCAGCTAANTTCTCTGCCGCCCCGACTGTATCAACTTCAGAATTTTTCTTAATCATNGGGCATATCACTACTTGGAAAGGAGCAATTGCAGGAGGCATAATCAAACCATTATCGTCACCGTGCATTCCAACTACAGCACCTAGTAATCTTTCTGACATTCCATATGTAGTCTGATGACAATATTGCTGCTTTGCTTCTAAATTTTCATAGGTTATATCGAATGCTTTAGCCCACTGNTCACGGTAATNGTGGCATGACGCTACTTGCAATGTTCTACCATTTGGCATTATTGCATCGATTCCAATAGTATACCATGCACCTGGAAATGTATCCCAAACAGGCCTTTTAGCCTTGATAATTGGCAAACATAAATCATNCATTATTCGGTCGACGATTTCTAAATCTTCAGCGATTTGTCGAGAAGCATCTTCCTCATCTGCATGCGCAGTGTGAGCCTCAAAGAAATGAATNTCTCGTACTCGGATAAAGGAACGAGTTTGTTTAGTCTCATATCTAAATGTATTAACCATCTGATAAATTTTCAATGGCAGATCTTTATGAGATCTAATCCATAATGGAAACATGGTATACATCGCAGTTTCCGAGGTAGGTCGTAAGAACATCGGGATGTCTAAATCATTATCTCCCGCATGCTTGACCCAATATACTTCTTTTTTGAATCCACCTTCTTCCTCTTCATCACGTAACTCATCTGGGTCAACGCCTTCCTCTCTTGCTCTTTTCAATCTAGCAACTAGAGTGTTTTCTTTCTCCAATAAATTTTCAGGAATTAGAAGTGGGAAATTAACCTCTTCATGATTGGTTTTTTCCATTTCTGAATGAGTTAGATTATCGATGAGCCTCATTGTTTTCCAGCCATATGGCCTCCAAACATCCATTCCCTTAATTGGATATCTTTTGTCAACAAGATCTGAGGCTTCAACAATAAACGGATACCATTCATTGAAATTTTCAATTTTAGAAGGTATACCTCTTTTGGCCTTACCTGGACCTTGGCTCATATTGACAACTGTAATCATCTATTTCATCAAGATGACGGCGTAAAATGAAAATATATACTCTATCTTCGATATTTCACAATAGCCATAATTGCTGCTAAACACCAAATTACTTCTAAAACTAAAAATGCCCATTCGTAGATTAGTAAAGCTCTGATTGCTAGAAGTCCAGAACCGGCTGCCATTAAAATAAGGTAAATTCTATCTTTACTACCTAGAACATTCCTAGTTTCTAGTAAAAAAGCACNTAAAATTAATATCATTCCAATGTATGATAAAATCTCTGAAAATAGTTCGATTTCCATCAAACTCACTTTTTACGGAAAACTATGAATGTAGTAATTAGAAGTATAGAAATAGCAACAATATCCGGAATTCCTATTCCCCCAGTTTGACCTCCTAAGCCTGAAACACTATCTCCGAGTATTGAGTATGACCACCCATCGGATGAACCAATTTTATGAATACTCATCCAATTTATTCTAGTTTGCTCTGTTCCTCTACATTGGTCTGTATCGCAAACCCCTTCCAAAATACTTGAAAATATACCAAANAAGTTTGCAATTATGATTACCAGACCAAAAACAGATCCTATTTTCAAAAATTTAGAACTTCCTGAATTTGAATTTTCTAAATTTGGAATATCGATATCTGGNAGTTCACTCGGTAAACCTCCAACTGGTTGAATTACTTCAATTAGCATTTCAGTTGGTGGAGCAACTTCAGTTACGGGTAAGCCNGGAGCACTTGGGACAAAATCTCTAGCCTTTACAGGTTTAACAGGGGCTATTTTAATTCCATATAATCTATCTGCAAGGCTTACTAAAGCAGCATCATCAGCAATTTCAGATGGCTCTAATTCCCCATCTAGTAATTGTTGAAGTCTGTCTCTAACATCAGACATAGATATCCCCCGTATTAATAGGGGGTATACTTATCATTCAAGAATCCTCCTTTTGAATCTAAATTCAAAAGTTTTCGAAATCAAGCATTTCCTGCGGCTTCAACTTCGGCCCAGTCCTTCATAAATCCATCAATNCCTTTGTCGGTAAGTGGGTGTTTGATCAACTGTCGGAAAATCTTTGCAGGCATTGTTGCAGTATGAGCTCCCAATTGTAAACATTGCAGTAGATGAGTNGGATGGCGAATTGATGCTGCCAAAACTTTGGTAGAAATATCAGGATAGTTATCCCATGTGTTCATAATTTCTGCGATTAAATTCATTCCTTCATGACCTGTATCATCAATTCTGCCAATGAAAGGTGAAACATATGTTGCACCTGCCTTGGCTGCCATCAAAGCTTGCGAAGTAGAGAAAATCAATGTAACATTTGTCTTAATTCCTTTTTCAGTAAGAACCTTTGTTGCTGCTAGACCTTCAGGGGTACACGGAATCTTAATAATGACATTTTCTGGCAATTCTTTTTTCAATTCAAGTGCTTGTTCAATCATTCCATCAGTATCTAGTGCGGTAACTTCTGCAGAAATTGGGCCATCACATATTGAGGCAATTTCAGCAACTACTTGTTTGAAATCTCTGCCACTTTTCTTTATCAATGATGGATTTGTTGTAACTCCATCTAATATTCCCCAAGCAGCAATTTCNCGAATTTCATCAACATCAGCAGTATCTAAAAAGAACTCCATGAATATCTCGAGTATTAGGCACTCTTTGAATTATCCTATTGAAATTACTTCCTAAATCGACTGAAAATATAAGAACACATAAGAATCAATGAAATTACTAATATTATTTTAACAAAATTATTTTTTGAATTTGAAGAATCAGATGCCTTGTTATCATAATCTGAATTATTGGATTCCTTTTCGGAATTGGAATTGTCAATGTTGTCTAGATTACCATCACAGAAATCCGGTATTCCATCTGAGTCAGAATCTATAGAATCATTTCCTCCGGGACATATATCTAACTGGTCATCAATTCCATCAAAATCAGAATCGATAATCGAATCACATCCATCNGGAATAGAATCATTATCCAAATCAACTAGATCATCAAATCCGTTACAGATATCAGTTTCATCTGCTATAGTATCATTATCAGAATCAATCAATTCATCACAACCATCTGGAATAGTATCATTATCAATGTCAATTAAGTCATCAAAACCTTCGCATACATCTAATGAATCGGAAATAGAATCATTATCTGAATCAATTAAACTATCACATCCATCGGGAATTGAATCATTGTCAGTATCAATATAGTCATCAAATCCTTGACAAATATCTAGTGAATTTGCAACTCCATCGTTGTCAGAATCAATTAATTCATCACATCCATCAGGAATAGAATCGTTATCAGTATCTATTGAATCGTTAAATCCCTTGCATTTATCGAGATTATCCTTGACGCCATCTAAATCAGAATCATCAATACATCCATCGCCATCAATGTCCCATGGTATTGAATCTTCTTCAGGACATTGGTCGGTCCATGCTTCAATATAATTACCAGGAGAAATTGCTTTATCCTTGAATGCATTATAATTTGCATCATATCTTCTGACTTTGAAAACTTTATTGCCATTGTCAGTGTAAATCGAATCTCCTTGTTCCATCTCTGAACCTGTATTAATTGGGCTAATATATTTCCACACAATTTCACCAGTTAAATCAACTTCATAGAAAGTCCCCCTAGTCCCATAAGTGACTAAAGTATTACCATTAGGAAGTCTCTCAACACCAGAAATTGAAGGGGCATACATATCCGTACCAATNTCCCACGACCAAGTAGTATTTACTGGTCCAAAAGGTTCACTTTGGTTTTTTACATAACTTCCGTTAACTAATGGTGGTGTGAAAATATCTACCGATGAATAAAGTGTATCTCTTCCATTGCCATTGTTGTAAACTATCAAATCTCCAGCATTTTCTCTACCCTGTTCAATCCATTGAACATCATGTTGTGCGAAAAGAATCTGATCATTTTGATTTCCAGCTCTGTATGCCTCAGGATTTCCCCATCTGTATAGTAAATCGCCTCCCATGCCACTATTTCCTCCTGTATGTCCAGCAGCCTGCGAGGTAGTAGTGCTATGATCGATGATGTATATNTCATTCATATTTTTACATGAAATNGCAATCTGATCTAAGGCTTGATTATAGTCAATACCATTGCAGTGCATCCAATCTCTACCACCAGAAGCACCACCATCAGTATCGATATAATTTACATCAAGTAATTCTGGATGGTCTGCGACATTACCATAATTATCCTTTGACGAATCATAATCTTGAATCAGATGATCCCAAGCACTCCATTTCCAAACAATGTTATAATCGTCAGTCCCAATTGGTTCAACCTCGATAATTATATCTGGCCAAAGAGTTGTTGAGGTTACTGCTTTACTTGAATTTCCAGAGGTATCTTTACCAGCTTGGACAACCTCTTGCTCAGACATTTCTTCCCAGGCTATGACCAAAATATTTCCATTCGGCATGGGCTCTATATCATGATGGCTTCTGAATTTTTGGGAAGAATAAGTCCAACTCCATTCTAATTCACCATCCCAAGATATTCTTTCGATTTTTCCAGCAGCACCTCCTGCTGAAAAGTCTCCTGGTTGATTATTTCCTAAGTTTGCAGTTCTTAGCAAGTCTCCATCTTCTAGTAAGTATGCCGAAAGCCCNGGTCTGTGCCCGCCTGGAGATTCCCATCTATGTAACTCACGTCCATGCTCATCAATTAGATATGAAGTCGTCGAGGATATAGGTGAGAAAAGTGTGTATCCGGGGCTAATCTCATTGTTACAATAAATTAGTCCAACTGTCCAAGTTTCGTTTCTATTTGCATTACAAATAGGTATTTCTTGATTTTCTGAATTCGATGCAAAACTTGAGTCTGAAATCCCTGTTANAGAGAACAATAATACAGCAATAATGAATGATGCACGGTATAATTTTTGCATACCATCACTCATTTACCCTACTTACGGGATTGTCCTTTTTTGACAGCATCTTGAATGTGTTTTGAAGATATNCCTAGTAAACTTAGCATTTCATCAGGCTGTCCAGATTCTCCAAATCGGTCTTTGACGCCTACTCTTTCAAGCGGTGCTGGACAATTTGAAGATAAGTATTCAGCAACGGCCCCACCTAATCCTCCAATTACGCTATGGTCCTCAGCAGTTATGATAACTCCACATTTTTCTACTAAAGATTCGATAAGACTTGTATCTAATGGCTTCAAAGTATGCATATCAACTACTGTAACAGAAATACCCTCTTCTGCTAATTTTTCAGCTGCCTTCATTGATTCAGAAACCATTACTCCACATGCTATTATTGCAGCATCATTTCCTTCTCTAAGAATCATTCCTTTTCCAATTTTTATCTCATTTTCTTTGCCATCATACATTACAGGCGTCTTATTTCTCGCTGTACGCATGTATGATGGTTTGCCTAATTGTGGAAGCTGTTTAGTCAGTTCTTTAGTACTAACATCGTCACATGGATGCATCACTACTACATTCGGCAGTGTCCTGTAAATTGCTAGATCTTCAATAGATTGTGCTGAAGAACCATCCGTTCCAGTATGTGTTCCTCCATGACTTCCACAGAGATGAACTGGTAAATTTGGTCTAGCAACTCCATTTCTCATTTGTTCAAATGCTCTTTCGGTAAAAATTGCGAATGTACTGGCGAATGGAATNTAACCTGATGATGCCAAACCAGCACCTACAAGCAACATATTTTGTTCTCCAATACCGCAAGAAACAGTTCTTTCAGGGTATTGCTTTCTAAAATGAAGAGATTTAGTTGACTTACCCAAGTCGGCCTCCAAAACCACTACTTTGGGATTATCAGCTAATTCTAGTAGAGCTTGNCCATATCCATCTCTTGTTGCAGCCATTCTGGTCATGCTTCCACCTCCCCAAGTTCAATCATTGCTTGTTTGAACTGCTCATCATTTGGCGCAGCACCATGGAATGAAGGGTTATTTTCCATGTAAGAAATTCCAGCACCTTTGATTGTATGTGCAATTAGTATAGCAGGGCCATCGTTTGTTTGCTCAAGGAAATCCAGACCTTCCATAATTTCACCCATATCATGACCGTTGATTTCTTTAACAGACCAACCAAAAGAAGCCCATTTAGCAGGAATATCAAACATTCGCATTTGAGCTTCACAGAAATCGTCATTTTGTATTCTGTTTCGATCCAATATTACTTTTAGATTACCTAATTCATGATGTCTTGCTGCCATAGCAGCTTCCCAAATACTTCCTTCTTGAATTTCACCATCTCCAAGCATAACAAATATCCTTCTTTCACTATTCTCTAATTTAGCTGCAACTGCACAGCCCATGCCAAAAGAAAGACCCATACCCAAAGACCCAGCAGAAAAGTCTACTCCTGGACACCATTTCATGTCCACATGGCCTTGACAAACTCCTCCAAGTACTCGGTAAGATTCTAAATCTGCATGAGATATAAATCCCATTTCAGCCAACACAGCATACATCCCAGGTGAAGCATGACCTTTTGAAAGAATGAAGCGATCTCTATCATCCCATTTAGGTTCATTTGGTCTGACTCGCAGTCTCGTGGAGTATAATGCTGAAATCAAATCAATTTCTGAAAGTGAACCTCCAGGGTGGCCAGCCTGTGCTCTATGTACCATCTTCACAATTTCAACTCTGCACCTTCGCGCAAATTCTTCAACTTCATTAATACCCATAGCCATGTAACTAGCCTCAAAAGTTGGCCAATGCCGACGACCTTTGATGCTTTTGCTTGCAAATTTTTGATAAATCAATCAAATTTTAGATTTTGGTTTGAAAATTCCGATAAATTTAATCATTGAATCTTTGAAAACCATAAGACNCTCTCTGAATAGATTTCCTCCGTTTGGAAGCGCCCTAGTGGCCAACCAAATGAAGACGAATACAAACCATCCAAAGAAGGCCAAAGAAAGCCAATTATTCAGTGTGCCAGTGCCGAAGAATTCGTATAAGTGGAAGTCTGAAACAATTAAAACAGCTACTAGCACTCCAAGAATCGATTCCCCGGCAATAAATCCTGCACCGATTAAAACTCCTCGATTCTCGACGTCTTTAGCAGCTGCAACTGCCTCTTTTGAGGGAGAGTCAAGTATTTCTCCNTCGACTCTAATATGAGCACTTCTAAATACGAAGTATGAGATTACACCTCCAAGCATAATTGGAACAGAAAGGCCTAGTGGTAGATAAATTCCAATGGCTACGCTCATAACTGGCATTTTCAATCTAATAAGAACAATAGCAATCACTACACCAAGAAGAATCATTTGCAAATTCACATCTCCAACAAAGGCACCTTTTACAATCTCTCCTATCAATTCAGCTTGTGGTGCAAGTAACGCCTTGTCACAGTCTCTGAATTCAATTTTAGCCTGNTCAAGACACGCAGTCTGCGTTATCCCAAACGCGTTGTGCAGCAATTTCAACGTTGGGCCAATAACCAGTGCACCAGTTATAACTCCAATTATCTCTGCTATTTGTTGAANTCTTGGAGTTGCACCGACCATGTGGCCAGTTTTTAGATCCTGCATAACATCACCGGCTATTGCAGCAGATGAAGCAACAATTGAGGCAATTAGTACTGTAGCTAACATCAAGGTTGAAGTGTCTAAATTCAAAAGCCCATCTCCAATGAGAAGTACCAATACAACGGTGAATAGGAGAGTAGCAATTGTCATGCCAGATACTGGTGAATTAGATGATCCAACTACTCCAGCAATGTATCCAGCTACTGCTGCGAAGAAGAAAGCAGTGACTGCCAAGAATAATCCTCCTGCAAGGGCTAAAATTAATGAGCCAGTTTTACTCCANTAGAATAGAACTGTAAGGACGACTAAAACTCCACAAAAAATGAAAACTTTATTCATAGGCAAATCTATTTCTGTCCTTAGTAGTTCTTCATCAGACGATGATTTTGTTCTTATCGCTTTAGACATCCCAGTAATGATTGTTTTACGCATTGACCAAAGAGTGTATAATCCACCAAGAACCATTGCACCTACGCCAACATATCTTACTTGTTGACGCCAAATAATATCAAAACTTTCCACTGAACTACCCGCAGAACCCCATCCATTTATCAGTCCATACATTGGTACTAAAATTCCAAAACCTATCATCCCACCTAAAAAGATAAATGATGCGATTCTAATTCCCACAATGAAACCAACGGATAATAGGGCAACAGAAAGATCCATTCCAGCATAAATTCTGGTCCCAAAGAATGATGTAGCAGCCTCAACNGAATGTTTTGTCGCTTCGAAACCCTTCTGGACTATTCCATAAATTGCACCAATTCCTAGTGCGTAAATTATTGCTTGAGCGCCTTCACCTCCCTCTTCACCGGCAACTAATACTTCTCGACAAGCTACACCCTCAGGATATGGTAATGCTTCTTCAACAATAAATAGTCTTCTCAAAGCAATAGTAAACATAGTCCCCAAAAGCCCACCCAATAGAGCGATTATTGTGGTTTCAAGTAATTGGATTTCATCCCAAACATTTGGAATCACAAGTAGGGCAGGAACAGTAAAAATAATTCCCGCTGCGAGAGATTCTCCAGCACTAGCCATAGTTTGAACAGCGTTATTTTCTAAAATACTTACATCTTTGAATAAGGAACGAAGAATGATCATTGACATTACTGCTGCTGGAATACTTGCAGATACTGTCATACCAGCATATAGCCCAAGGTATGCGTTTGCTGCCGTCATCAAGATACCGAGTAGTATTCCTACTACAATCACTCTAGTAGTCAGTTCNAACGGAGATTGGGAGGCCGGNATATAGGGCTCACCATGGACTGACATGGACGGGCTAATAATTACTGATTGTTGAAAACATCGCTTAATTATCGGGATAACCACCATCATTATCATAAGTTGATTTATCNTCGAATAGGAAAGGTGGACTCTTTTGGATGAAAATTGGTTTTCTCAGTCAACAGATGAGGTTTTAGCAGATTTAGGCGTTAATCGTTCGGGATTATCGAATAAAGAGGTTCTTCTAAGAAGAGAAAAATANGGTGAAAATAAACTCTCAGACCCAGTTAGTGTTCCTGGTTGGAAGAGGTTTTTATCTCAATATAATGACCCATTGAATTATCTTCTAATCGGTGCTGCTATTGTCGCTTTATTGATACACCCTGAACAACCAGGCGATGCAATATTCATCTTCATGGTACTTACTGCTAATGCATATTTTGGATATTGGCAAGAAGGGCAAGCAGAACAAGCAATGGAATCACTCAAGCAAATGTCGGTTTCTCAATGCGTAGTGGTTAGAAGTGATTCAGACATTGAAATACCAACTATGGAATTAGTTCCTGGTGATGTAGTTAATTTATATGAAGGGCTAAATGTTCCTGCAGATATAAGAATTATAGAGTCATATCAGTGCAAAATTGACGAATCTGCACTNACAGGNGAATCATTGACAATAAGAAAATCTTCAGATGTTTTGGATAAAGACACTTTACTTGCAGATCGAAAGAACATGGCATATATGGGAACATGTGTTTCATCAGGTCGTGCAATAGGAGTTGTAGTTTCTACAGGTATGAGTACTCAACTTGGTAAAATAGCCAGTGACATTGCCGGTTCAGATACCCCTAAAACACCCTTGGAACTTAAACTTGAATCCTTAGGTAAATTCCTTGGTTTTATTGCCCTAGTGGTTGCAGTGCTGCTAGTTTCAATTGAAATGATTATAGCTTTTGGAGATTCTAATGTCGATATTTGGGAAGCTGCTGTAGATCAATTCATCATTGCTATTGCAATTTTTGTTGCTATTGTTCCCGAAGGTTTACCTATTATTTTGGTAATTACNTTATCTCTAGGTATGCGTAATATGGCTAAACATAAGGCAATTATTCGAAGAATGAAAGCTGTNGAGACTCTCGGTTCAACTACTGTNATATGTTCAGATAAAACTGGAACCTTAACTAAAAATCAAATGACNGCAAGGCAGATATCTACTACCGAAGGNACTTTTCAAATCACNGGGGAAGGTTTCAAACCTAAGGGAGAGATTTTATTTGANGGTAAACCATTGGGAGATGATGATTTATCTCAACATCAAAATGATTTAGGATTTAGACTTGCAGCAGCCTGTTTGAGTTTGTGCCATAATTCTTCTATTGTTAAAGTAGATGGGAATTGGGAGGCATTAGGAGATCCAACAGATTCTGCTTGCGCAGTTGCAGGTTGGAAAATAAATGGTGATGTACAAAAGTTCGCTCAGAGGCATAGTAGATTACATGAATTCTTCTTTGATACTAAGAGGAAGCGTATGTCTGTAATTCATGAATATGAGGGAGAAAGATGGGTCTTTTCAAAGGGAGGAGCCGGTGGTTACATCAATTTAGTAGAATGGAAAATNAAGGGNGATGAAATAGTTCCTATCGAAACNTCAGATTTTGATAAAGCTGCTGAAGCAAACAAGGATATGGCTGGTAAGGCTATGAGGATTCTTGCTCTGTGCGCTCGAAGACTTGATGACGACGAAGATATTTACGATTTAGAAAAGATAGAATCTGGATTTATTTTCCTTGGTCTTATTGGAATTATGGACCCACCAAGACCAGAAGTAAAGAGTGCGATAGAAATTTGTCAAAAAGCAGGAATAAAGGTGAAAATGATTACTGGTGACCAACAATTTACTGCTACAGCAATAGGTAAAGAATTAGGAATAACAGATGGCGGTATTCCTGCTGTAAATGGTGGTTCGATTAGTAACTTTACAGATGCTGAAATGGATGAGGCGGCTGCGAATTCAACAATTTTCTCCAGAGTTGCGCCAGATCAAAAAATGCGTATTGTCAGTTCATTGCAGAGTCAGGGAGAAATTGTTGCTATGACTGGAGATGGAGTAAATGATGCCCCAGCATTATCGAGGGCAAATATTGGTATTGCAATGGGTATAGCAGGTACTGATGTTGCTAAAGATGCAGCAGATATGGTTTTACAAGACGATAACTTTGCTAANATTGTTAATGCTGTTGAAGAAGGAAGAAAAATCTACCAAAATATTAGGAATTTCGTTAGATACCAGGTTTCTACAAATGTTGCAGCAGTTGCATTGATCATTATCTCTACGCTGATATTCGGTTGGAATTTACCTTTAACAGCAACTCAAATACTTGTAATTAATATTCTGATGGATGGACCTCCTGCTGTAGCGCTCGGTGTTGAAAAGAAGCATGGAAATGTAATGAATAGACCCCCGCGACCAGTTGATGAGGGTATGCCCAATAAAGGAGATATTTGGCTAATTTTCTACTTAGGTGCTGTTATGGTAGTTGGTACTTTACTGGTGTTTTTCCTTGCTGGCGGTGGAATTGAGACTTGTGAAGGCCTTCCTCTTGCTTCAGATGGNGATTTACCATTCGATAAGNCCGCTTGTGAAGCTGGAACACCCAGTGCAGTTGACGAATGGGAAGACTATTCAGATGAACGTTTTGTTCATGCACAGACCATGACACTTTCAGTTTTCATTATGTATCAATTGTTTAATGTCATGAACTGTCGTTCACAAGAAGAGAGTATATTCTCTTTNGGAGTATTTTCTAACAGAGCAATAAATATAGCATTCTTGGCTTCATTTGCTCTATTGTTGTTCTTTGTACAACTTGCAGATGTTTCTATACCATTTACAGGAATTGAAATCGGTGGGCTNCTATCAACAAAAGTACTTTCCTCAACAGATTGGGTGATAATTATTTCAGTATCNTTTTCTGTATTAGTTATTGAAGAATTCAGAAAGTTTATTGTTAATTCTAAGTTATTTGCTATCAAAAAAGTACCTTAGGTTGTGTACATATATATTTGAAGTATGGCTTTGAGCCATACTCATGACTGGATGGTCATCAACNGTTAAATTGGCAGGTTGTGATCCCAATTGGAATGAAAAACTTGCTAAAAGTGTTGATGAAATCAATTGGAGTGATGAAATACAACCAGTTGTGAATAAACTTCGTAATGGCGAAAGATTAGATCTTAATGATGGCATTTTGCTTTACAATCATTTAGATNTTTTTGAAGTAGGATTATTGGCAACATGTTCCAAAAAATCGAGATTTGGTAATCATGTATTTTTCAATTCGAATGTCCACATTAATCAAACAAATGTNTGNGTACTTTCTTGTAAATTTTGTGCATTTAGCAGAACTAAGCGATCTAAAGATGCTTATTCACTTAGCATTGAGCAGTATATTGATGAATTAGAAAAATATTCTTCAGTAGTTGACGAAGTTCATTCTGTTGGTGGCCTTCACCCAGACTGGGATGTAGATTTTTACTGCACATTATTTTCTACNGTAAAGGATAGATTTCCTCATATCTCTATAAAGGCATTAACAGCAGTAGAAATAAAACATCTTTCTAAAGTATCAAAAATTACTATTGAAGAAGTATTCGATAAATTGATTGATTCGGGTCTTGACTCTCTGCCTGGCGGTGGTGCTGAGATTCTTAATGATGAAATAAGAGATAAAATTTGCTATGGCAAAGAAACTTCTAGTGAGTACATAGAAATTCATAGAGCAGCCCATAAATCAGGTATTCCCTCTAATTGTACAATGTTGTTTGGAACTATTGAAACATTGGAAGATAGACTAGAACATATGTTTCAAATTAGAAGTTTGGCCGATGAAACTTCAATGATTCAATGCTTTGTTCCTTATCCATTTTTACCCGATTCTACAAGACTTCCAGAGGCACAATTAGCAACCTCAAATGAGATATTAAGGACAATTGCCATTTCTAGGCTGATACTAGATAATGTGCCCCATATCAAGGCTTACAGGATGAATATCGGTGACAACCTTGCAGAATTAGCGCTAAATTTTGGTGCTGATGATGTAGATGGTACAGTCGGCAGAGAATCAATAATGCACCTCGCTGGAGCAACATCAAGACTTGATTATGATAAATACCAACTAGGTAAATTAATCGCTGATGCAGGATACATTCCAATTATACGAGATACTAAATATGAAAATTTTTCACAGTATGTCATTAAACCACCTAAAANAGTTAAGAGACTGAAGATGGCTACATAGGAGAGATTTGATGGTTGTACAAAATAGTAAAAAATTATTTTCTTTCAATGAGAACTGGAAGTATACTATTGGTAGGGTTAATTTCTTGAATTGTGATCCTTTATTTCATTCATTAGAAGCTCCTTGGAAAATACTTTCTGCCCCACCTTNATGGTTAACAGGTCATTTGTTGCGCAAGGATTGCGTAATTGCCCCTATTCCTGCTGCTGATTATGCAAAACATAGCGATGAATTAATCCTCATACCTGAACTTGGAATTTGCTCAAAAGGAGAAGTTGGGAGTGTTATTCTGTTCGGTGACTGTTCAATGGAGAATATGTCATCCATTGCTTTACCTTCTGATTCTTCATCCTCTGTAGCTCTATTGAAGTATATTCTTAAAACTAGAAACTTGAATCCTGATTTATCAACCATGGCNCCTGAAATCGATGAAATGTTGGATAGTTGTGACGGNGCCCTATTAATAGGAGATCGAGCCCTTGATTTTGCAAGAGATAATCCTAGTATGGTTAGAATGGATTTAGGTTCGGCTTGGCTTGAAGTAACTGGTAAGCCAATGGTGTTTGGTGTTTTTGCTGCTCGTAAAGACACAGATTTATCTGAAATAAAATCTGCACAGCAAGTATTACTTGATTGTTTAGAATTATTTGAATCTAGTAAAATGTGCAGGGATTCAGTTATTTCTGACGGTGTTGAAAAATCAGGGCTATCTAGTGAAAGGTTAGAGGCATATTTTGGAGAAGTTTTCAATCGTTTAGATGATNTCCACATTGAAGGTCTTAATCAGTTTTTGATTCATGGATGTAATATGCCCAATGGTGCTGAATTCGTTTTCTAGTCCAACTCCCATGAAATTTCATCGTCATTAATTTCCTTCGANACNTTTCTTACTTTTCGTGTCTTGATATCCTTCTTCACTGNCCTTACATTTAGTGCCTTANTAGGTGTCTGTTCATTTCCACCCAAACGTTTTCTCTTAGTCGACATTATTGGGCCTTGCTTGTTTCTATCCATTCTTCCTGCACGTCTTTTTACTTGAGGAACTTTCATCTGATCATCTTCTAAAGTAAATGATTTACGATTTATTGCAGTATCTTCTGATTGAATAAATTGCTGTTCCATTGGTTCATCATCAACAAGCTGAATTTCAACAGACTTAACAGGNTGGCTAACAGGCATTTCNGTNAAAAAATCATTACTAACAGGCTCATTTAATTCTTCATCTATTTCATCAAAATCCTCATCATCCAAATCTATTGTAATTTTATTTCTACGTCTAATAATAACGAAAAGTAAAGTGGAAACTATCANTACAACTACGGCTAAATTAATCTTATTGGATAAAAAGTTATACACTTTTAGACTTTTTTCAANTTCTTCTTCTTCCGAAAANGTAATTGATAATGAACCATCATTAATCCACCAAATCTGNCCTTCTACAACANTATTTACACCATTTTGTGAAATGAATATCGGATGATTTTCTGNTAAATGTGTTATAGTTGAATCAGAGAAAATTATCTGTTCTTTTATTGTTAAATCGAAAGGCATAGTTGCATTTGGAATTATATCAAATTCCAATTTCATTGTAAATTTTACACCCTCTGTATCAAAAGTTCCTGAAAAAGCCAGACCGCTAGAAACAATACATTCTAGGCTACCGTTTACGACTTGTCCTACAGATAATTCTAAATTATTTCTCCATGATAGAATAATGTCATTGGAATCTAAATTTTTACAAATTGCGTTTTCAAAAAGATTTGCCTCTTCATAATTTATTTGTTGGTCAGAAATTATTGATCTTCTAGTCAAATTTCTAATCTCGGCAGAACTTGAAAGTCCGAATGTGTATGTATCTTCAATAATCAATGTGTCCCCAATTGTTCTAAAATTAATATTTCTAATATGATCAATGTCGGGATTACGGGCACAATCAACGATTTCTACTGGGCAGTTGAAATCCCATTCATCATAAAAAGAATCACCATCATCATCTTCATCAATACTATCTGGTACCTTATCTCCATCAAAGTCAGCACCAGATTCTCCATAACCTTCTCTAAGTGAGGGTTGGGCGTAATTAGTAATGTGATTAGTATCAGTTGCAACATATAGGTCTGAAATTACTCCATTCGACATTTGAGTAATATCAAAGTCAAGTGCTTTGTGAATAAAATAAGTCGATGAAAGTTCATTGAATGTTGACCCATCTAAATGAATCAGTCTAGGTTCATTTCCAGATTCAAGCACATAAAGTACATCTAAATTATCAGACCATATCATTTGCATTGCCGAATTAATACTTTTTTCGTGTAGCAGGTTACCAGTAATTGTCCAAGTTGAAATATCCCCCTCAATAGAAACTGCAGAAATTCTTTGGTTCTGAGAATTAAATCCACATCCTGTAATTTCTCCTTGTAAGTTGAAACTCTTGCCAGTAAAAGTACCATCATAATTCCATAGATTTAGGGTTCCATCTTTATCTCCAGAAATAAGTAATTGCCCATCATTTGAAAATTCTATACATGAGATATCAGTTAGGTGTTCATTAGAATATTCTTCCTCTATTTCCATATTATCTGTATTGATCAGGTTAATTCCATTTTGGAAATTAGCAACCGCTAAATAATTGCTGTCAGGCGTCCATGAAATACTACTCCTCACACTATTTGTTCTTTGTTTTGCTTGTAATATTTGATTCTCCGATATGTCATATAAAATTACAGAGTCAAGAAATTCAGCAATGCCAACAGTAGTTATTGCTAATTTACTTCCATCCGGTGAAAATTTGATATCATAAACATCTCTCTCGAATTCTAAAACATCGATTACAGAATAGTCAGTTGTATCAAATAATATAACTTCTTTTGAATATGCTCCTGCTATGATTGAATTATTACTATTTACGGAGACATAATTTGAAGTTGATGATCTTTCATCATTATTTGCTGCACTATTGTATACTAACTGAGATGATGCAGTCGCAGCAATTGAAAGTAAATTAATAAATAAAAGCAATACAATAAATAGAGGTGTAAACCTTCTAAACATTTCCTTTACCAATCATCCCTTAAGTTCTAGATACTTTAACATATATACTGCATGATTTCAATTAGGTTGTTTTTTTGGTGTTTTACAAGATATCGAAACGGGGGTTCTTTAAGGTCATGCTGTTGGGATAGAATGATGTCACAACTACCTATTGATGATGATGGCAATTCTATTGTTAGAATCGGCCATTCTCCCGATCCAGATGATGCATTTATGTTTCATGCTATGACCAATGAAAAATTCCCTACTCCTGGATACAAGTTTGTTCATGAACTTCAAGACATAGAGACTCTTAATGAGAGAGCGATCAATAAGGAATTAGAAGTGTCTGCAGTTTCTATTCATGCATACCCAAAAATTGCAGATAACTATGCATTGATGAACTGTGGTGCCTCGATGGGAGAAGGCTATGGCCCAATGGTTGTTTGTAAAAAAGGAGTAAGTTTAGAACATGCAAAAAATTCTACTATAGCGGTTCCTGGATTGAAAACCAGTGCCTATCTTGGTTTGCGGCTTGCTTGGGGTGATGTTGATGTTGAAGTAGTGCCATTTGACCAAATCATACCTAGAGTTTTAGATGGGGATTTTGATTCTGGATTGATTATTCATGAAGGCCAGTTGACCTATGTTGAACATGAACTCGAAGTGCTAATTGATTTAGGGAAATGGTGGAATTCTAGAACCGATAATTTCCCTATGCCTCTAGGTGGAAATGTTGTCAGAAGGGATTTAGGTGATCAGGCAATTAGAGACATTACATTGTACACAAAAATGAGTATTGAGTATGCAATTGAAAATCCAGACGAAGCACTAGAGTTTGCTAAAAAATGGGGCAGAGGTATCGATGATGATACAAATCGTAAGTTTGTCACAATGTATGTCAATGAACGAACTATTGATTACGGTGATGATGGCCGAGATTCGATTCGTCAATTCATTAAAGAGGGGCAAGATATTGGATTAATAGATAAAAAATTCGATGTTTCTTCAATCGATTTCATTGGTAGTTGAGATTTATGTCGGATAGAATCCCCCAAGTTAGTCAATATGGTTCAGTAGATCCTGCACCACCTTCGCAAATAGGAAATATCGAAATGTGGAAGACTTCTTTGATTGATGATAATATCCCAATGTTTCAACGTATGAGGAACTTATTTTCACTTCGCAATGATGGTTCCGATGAATCATGTTTGGCTTTATGCTATGGCTTCAAATCTAATAGCGCTCTACTACGTCATGAATTAGCTTATGTTTTAGGACAGATGCAGAATCCTGTCGCTCTACCTCATTTGGTTGAGCGTCTAAGCGATAATGATGAGCATGTTATGGTAAGGCATGAGGCGGCCGAAGCGATGGGAGCGATAGGTGATTTATCCATAAGAAAAGTATTGGAAGAATTTTGTAATGATAAAAATCCAGAAGTCTCAGAATCGTGTGAAGTTGCATTAGACCTTTTGGCTTGGTGTAATTCTGAAGAATGGGACAAGGTAAAGTGGTGAATGATAAGTAAATTCAATAGCCATTGATTACTGCACTGTTTGAGGAGATATAATGCCGCACGATAATATAGAACTCGCACAAGCTCCAAATGGGGAACTAGGGCCTAGATGTAAGAAATGCGGGATTAGGCTTACATTTGGTAATGCAATGGTTATAGATAAAAATTACTTTTGCTGGGATTGCTATGTTGAATTAACTGGAGCCGATAGTGCTACAACTGTTGGTGAAGCAGAACAGAGATTCTGGATGTCTGAAACTAGCTGAAATTTATTTACCCTCACATTTGTTGATGTGTAATCATGCTTTCTACAGGTTGGTCTAGATTCGCTCACAAGTTTTCAACTTACTACCGTTCATCACAGATGTGGACTCCACCAAGATTAAAACTCCGTGAATGGATGTTTATTCCTTTTGGAAATGCCCCTCCTATTAGGCATAAAGGATTTTCAGATATGGAGTCTGTAAGGGAATTCATTGTAGGCAGAGCGATGCATTCATGTTTTTATTCTACAGCATATTGGGAACGCCCATTTGAATTAAAGATGAATGATAAAAATTGGCTTGGCGCTGACTTGATATTCGACCTCGATGGTGACCATCTACCTGGTGTCACAGACAGAGATTTTCCTGGTATGTTAGAGGTAATTAGAGAACAAGCATGGACATTATGGAATGATTACCTTCAACCAGAGTTCGGTTTTGAGGAAAAATATTTACAAGTAACATTTTCTGGCCATCGTGGATATCATTTACATTATCGTGACCCTAGTTTATTCCATCTTGAGTCAGGCGCCAGAAGGGAACTGGTTTCTCATATTCGTGGAGAAGGGGTAGATGTAAAAGGAGGATTAGCAAGATTTCATGATGAGTCTTCATCAGGTTGGTCAAATAGAATTCGAGATGGGATGGAGAGTATGGTTAGTAAATTACAAAATATTGCTATTCAAGGAGATTCTTACAAGTTACAATTGAAGGAACTTCATGAAGGGCTCAAGGCTCAGTCTAAAAGAGAAGGTCGTAAATCAGCAAAAGGTACAACATCTATACAAAAATTATCTTCACTACTTAGTGATGAAAGGAGAAGTAAGCGATTGCTGGAGGGGCATTTTGGCGTTTTAGATAGATATGAATCACTATTTTTAGATTTACTAAAAACTGACTCTTCCGTAATTCTCGGTTCTGCAGGAGAGACCGATGAAGTAGTGACTATCGATGTAAGAAGGCAGATTCGTTGGCCTACATCGTTACATGGAAAATCTGGTCTCCGAGTTAGTGAATTCCCTCTAGACCGTCTTGATCCGGATGGTTCTAATCCATACAACCCTCTTACTGAAGCCGCAGTGCTAGGTTCTTCTGGTAATACTAGGGTTGAAATTCTTAAAGATGATTGCGTATTCGAATTTTTTGACAAAAGAACTGAAGTTTCTACTGGTGATATTTTTGAAATTCATGATACTGGTGCCACATTTCTTGTACTAAAAGGATGGGCTAAAATAATAAATTGAATTATTTCTTTAGTAGTTAAATTGCTATTTTTTAGTGTCCTTCTTTCGGTAAGGTTCAAGACTCTACCGCTCTCCACCCTGTCTAGGGTGAGGCTCATGGGTTTCCGTAAAGGCAAGAAAAAAGGTTCAAACCAATTACCTAATCCAACACTTCCCCCAGCACCATTGCCTCCAATGCCCGGAATGCCATTGCCTCCGCCTGGCGGCGCACCATTACCTTCTCCAGTTATGCCTGAACCTGCTTCAGTTGTTGAGGAACCATCACTCCCGCCTGCACTTCCTGTGCCTGAAGTAGAAGATTCTGCTGCAAGCGATACAGAAGAGGATTATAATCAACTTTGGGCTAAGAAATCCGACAAACCATTACCGCAAATTTATGGCCACATTGATAGAATATCCAGTGGCGAGGTTGGTTCATTACTAGATCGTTATGCAGATAGGTTTGGGCATTCATTAGACAGAGATATCATTGTTCTAAGAAAACAAGAGCATGATGATAAAGTTGCACAAATAAGAGATGCTCCTGTTGTAGAACTCGTTGAAGATGAAGTTGTTGAAGAATCACTTGCAGATAAATTGAAGTCTGTTGAAAATGAAATTAGAGCATTGAAACCATCTTATCAAGAAGCCAAAGCATCCGGTGATGAAGATTTATTGTCTGAACTTAGACCTCAACTTGAATCCTTAATGTCTGAAAGAAAATCATTGAAATCACAATTAGAAGAACCAGCTGCTGAACCTGTTGTAGAATCAACTATTGCTGAGGAATCCACTGACGGTGAAGATATTTTCATCGAATTTGTTAGTATTGTTGATGAGCTATTAGGTTCACATTTACCTGAAGAAGTTGTAGATGAATTTGTGTCCAGTGATGATTTCTCTGTTTACCAGGCCGTGGGTGGCGATCCGGCTTCAGCAGATGATGAATTGCGAGGCAGATTCTTTGCAATTGTCGATTCCCAACTAGCCAATATGAGTGAAGAATCAATTGAAACATTTGTAGCCTCGGCAGAATTTGAAATTTACCGAACAGTTGGAGAGATGTATTAGAGAGAGTGAAATTATGGGATTATTAGACAAAGCAGGAGCAGGTTCCAGTACAAAAGATAAACCAGTTGCAAAAGCGAAAGCTGTTGCTAAAGCAAAACCAGTGGCAAAGGCCAAAGCTGTAGCCAAGGCGAAAGCAGTAGCAAAGCCAGCTAAAGTGGCTCAAGCAAAGCCAGTTAAGGAAAAGAAAGAAAAGAAAAAGAGAGAGCCTAGACCTGTCGGTCTTCCCGAAGGATTTCAATTAGCTAACAGATTAGATCGTACAATGAGTTGGTTTGTGAACTTCGGTTGGAATTTTGGTGTTTTAATCGCAGCCATAGTCATGATGATGTCTGATACTAACGTAGTAACTACAATACTGCTCGCAGTTTCTTTTGTAATGATGTTGCTTAACGTAATGATATTACCTCTTAAAACTGGAAGAACATTGGGACAATTCGTATCAAGAATAAAATATGTTAATTCAAGTGGAATTAAGTCAAACCCAATACAAGGTATGCTTTCTAACTCTGCAGGAATATTTTCCCTGTTTGGTTTAATTGCAGTTATGATGAATTTCCAAAAGTTGGGAGATAAAGCCGCTGGTGCCGGACCAATTATTTGGACTGTGTTTGGCGCACTATTCCTTATTGCTTGGATTGTCAACTTCCAATTTTCTAGAGCTAGTGAATACAAACAAGGTATCTATGATTTAATGTTTGGAGCATTTTTAGTTAAGCACGTTCCTGCTGAAGGCGAACAATCATCTGGATTTTGGGCTAAGCTTGAGAACATGGGTAACTATGGAGATCAGTTCGCTGCCAGAAGAGAAGCAAAGAAAGTCTCTCGTGAGCAAAAAGCCGCTGAAGATGCTGCTGCTAAAGAAGACGAAAAAGAATCAGATTCTTCTAAAGAATCGATTTCAGATGAAGATGGCGCTAAGGCCAAACCAAAGGCTAAGGCTAAGGCTAAGGCTAAGGCTAAGCCAAAAGCAAAGGCAGATAAATAGTAGTGTTTCTAATGAATCTCCTACATAA
>PADF01000060.1 GCA_002702945.1 Methanobacteriota archaeon | reverse complement strand
TCCTGGCCCTGGTGAGCACGTTATCAATATGCAAACTGTAACTTCTCAAGTTATCAGTGTAGCAGACATGGATGGCGACGAAGTAATAGACGTTCTTGCCCTTAATGATGAGAATATCGAAAATGTAACTTATGTTACATCTTCTGCTGTAGGAACGTGGTCTAATCCACAATTAGCCTATTTTGGCCCTTACATTTCATGGTCATTGACTGTAACTGATTTGAATGGTGACAATGAACCTGACTTCATTAATCCTACAATCGCTTATCAGCAGAATTCTACCGACTCGGCAGGTGGAACAAGTTCGAGTTTCTTCTTAAATTTCCCATCTACTATCCAAGTCACTCTTTCGGATGGTAATGGAGGTCACTTGAATCCACTGTCTTATGCAGCCGGAAGAAGACCTCACGTCGCTGAAGTTGGTCAAATGGCAGGTGCAGCTAATTCAGCTCCAGATATCGTAGTAGGTCACAAGAATTGGGGCTTTGGTGGATGGAGAGATAATCTAGGTTGGGATGGACAATATGATACAATTTCTGTAATTGAAATGGATAATAAAGATCTGTCGGTTTCAGGCATAGAAATAGATCCTGTTGACAGGTATTTCGGATTTGTTGGAGAAGGTAATAGAAATATCAATGTCAGTGTTACTAATACTGGAATGGATGTTCTTAATGGACAAAGTGCCCAGTTAGATGTAGAACTGAAGATTGTAGATGAATTGAATTCTACTAACCAAACAGTTTATGCTATGGATTGGGATAATCCTGAGAATAAGGCAGGATGTGCTGGATGTACTTGGGACTACATCGACTATGTTGATGGCACGCATCACTGGTTTGAAGAAACAAACCATTCTTCAGGTACTGGAGTAGATCCAGATGAGTCTGAATCAGAGTACTCTCCAAGTTACCTAAACCCTACTGATTTCATGTGGTCTGGCGAAACAAAAACCAATGCTAGTGGTGGAACATGGACAGGATACGGAAAGAATTGGGACGAAGCAATGGTCTTACAAGATGTAGACCTTACAGGTTCAGATCGAGCATTCCTAAGTGTCGAACTTTACCAAGACCTAGGTTGGGGCGGATTGGGTTCAGCCTCAACTACTGGTGGTTTCATCTTAACCAACGTATGGGATGATCTTGCAATGATTGAAGTCGGTAGTGAAGAGACTGGTTGGGACGTAATTAGTTGTCCTACATCTGCTGCAGTTAATGGAGCCTGTTATTCTGGCAGTTCCATGTGGGGTGGATTTGATATTGACCGATATGTAAAAGGAGCAACTGGAGGATATCCAGAAGGCTTATCCAGTAATATTTACGCATTTAATAGCTATTATGGATGGAATAATTTTACCGATGAAGGATTTGGAACATTTGATTTGAGCCCATGGGCTGGAGAAACCATAGATCTAAGATTTAGATTCAGAACTGGTTTTGAAGGTTCAATTGCTGATGATAACCAGAGTAGATGGACTGGGTATGATGGTTTTGCGGTTGATAATTTGACAATCACAAAACAAAATACAGCCTTCTTCCCGAATGCTCAATCACAACAAACACAAATTAATCTTCAAAATCTAGGACCTGGTGAAGAGTATACCACATCTATTCAAGCCAATTTCTTGAACGATACAACATATCGTATTTCTGCAACTTTATCCAATAATGGGTGGGATGAACAGATAATTAATGATGAGATAGTTGGTTATGTTACGCCATTCAATCTTTACGATCCGGTTATTGAGAAAATCGAAGATTTCCTACCTGGTGGATTATATGCACAAGGTACATTCCCAATTTCAGCTACAACCAACAACTACGGAAATACAGCTGTAGATTTTGATATTACAGCAACAGTATTTACGGCCAATCCTTCTGATGTTAATTGTGGTACACCATCTTCAGTTTGTGAAATCACATTTGATAACTCTACAGACGGTACAAGATATACAGAGAGTAATAATCCTAAAGGTGTAAGGTATAATGATTCAGTTCTATGTCCAGGAGACCCAACTTTCAATAAAGAAGCGTACTGGTTTGGCCACCCATGTTCAGTAAATACTGGTATTGATGGATATGGAGATGCTTGGGAAAATGAAACACTTACTATTACTAGTGTTGACTTAGAAAACCTTTCTGGAGATTTCGTTTCATTGAACTTTGAGTACTATGCCGATACCTTCTATGAAGTAGATTCTCAAGGAGGTATTGACCCTAGTGATTATCTTGCATTGTATGCAGATTATAGCAATGGTGGAATTACCAATGAGGCTATTGTCTATGGACAATGGAGTGATTACAACGAGGACGGAACATGTCAAGAAGATAGAAATGGTGATGGAATTGTCAATGCCACAGAACCTATTGACTTTGGTGAAATTGATTTCATTGGAGACCCAAGAAATACTGATGGATTAACTAATGGAAACTGGAATGTATTCTTTAATTCCGATGGTTTGACCAAGACTGTTAACATTGATTTAACTCACCTTTATGTTTACAATATCTCTTCTAGCGATTCCTCTGATTGGGGAGTAGAATGTCTATCTCTTTCCGGAAATCAAGTCGATTTGAAGTTTGAATTCTTTTCTGATGATGATGGAAGAAATGGAATCAATGACGGCTTTAAGGGTGTAGGAATAACAAATATTTCGATGAAAGAATTTACCTTTGTTGAAGATAATAGTTATTCAATAACCCGAAATGGCGTAGATGCTGGAGAATCTTCAACCGATTTGATAGCAAGTCATGAATTCGTTTCTGGAGTATATATGATTGAAGTTGAAACAATATTCGATAACATGACTACTGGAGTTCCGTGGTATGGAGATACTGAACTAAATGATGCAAATAACATTAAGAGAGTAATTTTCAATGTTAAATCTGTTGATATTACTTTAGGAAAGCCTCAAGGAGTTCTTGAGTGTTTGACAGACCCGACATTGAATTGTGTACTACCAATAGATCAATCATTAACACATTCATGGGATGTTAGAGCAACAAACGGAGTTTTAGAAGGTGATTATGTATTCTACATGGATATATTCGACGAAACCTCAAATTCCCTTGCCCATACAGTCTCTGCTGGTCCAGCTAGTGAATTGGTTGCCGGACAAGTGATTGACCTATCTTTCACTCCGTGGTCTGGATATCAAGATGGACACACATACAACATCAGTTATCGTGCTGAATTAGATGACGGAACGCCTTCAGGTACTCCAAGATATTTCCATGCAACCTTTGCTGAAAATGTCGATGTTGCAATTCTTTCCGATAAAACCACTGGAACATCAACAATAGTAGATGACCTAACAATTCTTGGTAAATCATACACACAATTTACTATTAATGACTGGGATGAATATTTCAAGACCAACTGGTTCACTCACTATGACAAGATTATCCTTCCTTGGCAAGATTTCAACACAGCAAGTGATGCTGGAGGAAAATATTACCTTCGATTATCCGAAGACGATGCTAACACTGTTGATAGGACACAAATCCTAGAGTCTTACATGCTAAGTGGTGGAACAATACAAGCCCACTTTGCACCTCATGGTACACAAACTTACGGTGANGGCTTGACTAACAGACTTCCACTCGAGGTTGAAATCGATGATAGAAAATCACCAGATGAAATAGTCTACAGTGACATGGATATTTATGATAAATACCACCCAATTATGGATGATATTGACGATACTAATAACTACGCTATTTTCCAAGGTTTCGATGCACAGAAAGTTGTTGCTAGGTCTGTTCTAGATGCAGGATCTGCTAATGAACAAGCTGATTGGGCATCAATATGTACTGGGAATCTAGGACAAGCGGAATTCCAACCTATTATTAGAACGAAAAATAATCCTGGTGACGTGTTATTGGGTGTTTGTAGTTATGGTCAAGGTGGAATGATTATATCCACTATAGATATTGAAGCAAACTCTGAAGATGCAACAAGTTCTACTTTCCCACTTCTCAAGAATATATTACTACACCAAGTTACAGATTATCCAAATCCATTTGGTAAGCAACGAGAAGGAACAGATATTCTAATCAATGGGGTAAAGCCTTCAGATGGGTTTGGCTCAGGATATGTTGAATATTATGTTAAGAGTAATGCTGAACTAACATTNGATTATCAAACCGATGCATCAGTACCTCTTACTGCTGATTGGGTAATTGAGGGACCAACCTCATGGGATGGTTCATCACTTGCTACAGATCAATCTGCTCATACAGATCAGGCTAATCCAGTAATGACTTTCTGTAAGTCTATCGGTACTCAAGGAGCATGTAAGCAAGATGTCCAGTGGACTGTTACTCTTTGGCTCCATGACGATGAAGGACATTCGCGTAAGGTTTCTGTTGTAATAGAAACTGATGATGCTAATGCAGATGAGTTCGATCCAGTTCCTAATGCGATTGTAGAGATAAGGCCAGAATATTCTGAAAATATCGAATTAATCGGTAGTTCTGGAGCAAATAATGAGTGGAATAAGTATAGAATTATACTCGATGATGATGGACAGATTCCTATATATTTCAATGCTTCAAGTTCTTATGACGAAGATGCTCCTGAAGGAAGTTCTGGAATTAAGTCTTATCAATGGGATGTGTATTATGACAAAGCACAAGATGCACCACTTTCTGCTCTATATGACACAAATACATACACTCAATCAGCAGCAAGNCAGGGNGTTTGGATGTACACATTCGGTGGATTCGGTGTAGACGATGAAGGTGTATCTTATGCTGGTAGAAATGTTACAGTTGATGAGGCAACAGATGCAATTACTCAACCGATTAAGGTTAAGTTGACTGTCTTTGATGAAGCAGGAAATTGGGATGATGATATGGAGATATATTTCGAAGTATTAAATGCCGGATTTGGAGATATTCCTCCAGTTGTAGAATTTGATGACCCTAACATGTGGAAGGANAAGACTGGATATAATGATTCGGAATTCACAATTTCTGGATTTGTAGTATCTGGTTCTGATGGCGATTTCTTCATGGAAATTGCTTTTGATGAAAGTTTGTTCTANGGCAGTGATGATAGAATCAATAGCTTAGATACTCAAAAGTTAGCAGTTGTAAGAGATTTAGATACAGGAGATCAGTTCTCATTAACTCTGAATCTTTCAGACTTATACTCTAATGTTTCAAAGAATGTCGATGTATACATTTTCATATATGAATGGGATTCTCTAAACGAAAAGAGATGGACTGACCATAATTATGGCTTTGATAGTTCTATTGTACTTACTCTACCAAAGTGTAGAGGTGAAACGGTCCCAGATAATGTTCTAGCAGAAGATCTAGATGGAAGATGGGTTTTCATTAATGGCGTTTGTATGTGGGAAGGAGATTGGAAATTTGAAAATGGACAATGGATTGCTCCATCATCTGATGACTCAGGAGATTCTGCTAATGCCAGTGGTAATCTACTGCTTATTGGTGGCGGTGCGCTAATCCTAGTAATTATTCTTGGCTTAACAATTCTACTACTAAGAAAGAACGGAGATGAGGGAATGGATGGAATGGTTAAAGATTTCAGTGTTGGAGGATACCAGCAAGATCCTGTTGAACAATATGTCCAACAATTGATTGCTCAAGGTTACCCTGAAGATACTGCTAGAGCCTATGCTGCTCAGTATGCGAGTCAAGCCGGTGGAGTTCAACAAACTGCTGCTGCAACTCAGCCAGCAGCAACGGCTTCTAATCCAGCGATGGATGCAGCATATCAGCAATATTACCAACAGTTCATTTCGCAAGGATATGATCAACAAACAGCTGCGGCTTATGCTCAACAATATGCTGCAGCGTATATACAACAGCAACAGTGAGATAAGAGTTTAGACTCTGGAATCATTATTGTAAGTTTGTTGCATCAATGGGTTCAAAAGTAACCATTATTCCCATTAGGTATGGACAGTACTGATAACTACACAGTCGCAGATATTAACCTTGCAAAATCTGGCTCGCTTAGAGTCGATTGGGCNAGAGCAAGAATGCCGGTTTTAGCAGCCCTCAAGGAAGAGGCTTTGAAGACTAAACCTCTTGCTGGAATGCGGGTTGCAGGTTGCTTGCACGTAACAAAAGAGACCGCAGTTTTGATTGAAACTATTGTGGCTGCCGGTGCTGAAATTTCCTGGTCAGGGTGTAATCCACTTTCTACCCAAGATGATGTTGCAGCATGGCTTGCTTCAGAAGGATATTCTGTTTATGCATGGCATGGACAATCAAACGAAGACTTCTACTGGTGTATCGATAAAACACTTGAATTCAAACCGACGTTAACTTTGGACGATGGTGCTGATTTGATTGTTAGAGTGCATGGTGAAAAATCAGAATATGCAGAAGGAGTAATCGGCGGAACTGAAGAAACCACAACTGGTGTTCACAGGCTTAGAGCAATGGGCAAAGCAGGAGATCTGAAATATCCTGTTATCGCAGTAAATGATGCGATTACTAAATGGGATTTCGATAATGTCTATGGAACCGGTCAATCAACTTTGGATGGAATAATTAGAGCGACTTCAGTTCTAGTTGCTGGTAAAACATTCGTTGTTGCTGGATATGGTCATTGTGGCAAAGGAGTTGCCATGCGTGCTAAAGGAATGGGTGCTAATGTGATAATTACTGAAGTTGACCCATTACCGGCACTTAGAGCAGTAATGGATGGATTCAGAGTCATGAAGATGGATGATGCAGCAGCTTTAGGAGATATTTTCTGCACTTCTACTGGCATGAAAGATATCATTGTCAAAAGACATTTTGACTCTATGAAAGATGGTGCAATTATATCCAATACAGGACATTATGATTGTGAAATTAACATTGAAGATTTACAAGAACTTTCCACAAGTGTTAGGACAATTAGAGAGAATAATGATGAATATACACTTCCAGATGGAAGGAAAATCTTCCTCTTAGCAGACGGTAGATTGGTAAATCTAGCCGCCGCCGAAGGCCACCCATCAGAAGTTATGGACATGTCTTTTGCAAATCAATATCTAGCACTTTGCAGATTGGCTGAAGAAGGAAAAGATCTAAACCCAATCGTTTACGATATTTCTGTTGAACAAGACCAAGGACTTGCAAAGACTAAGTTAGAAACATTAGGTTTTGAGATAGATGTTCTAACTGCCGACCAAATCGCGTATCTTAGTGATTATACAGTTGGAACATGAAGTCATTCTTCTTCCCAGAAAGCACTTGCCTTATCTTCTTCATCTTCCTCACCATCTTCGATGTATCCTAGTTCATCGTAATGGGATTCAAAGTCGGGCAGAGTTATTTTCCAATTTTTAGGAATTTTATTATTCTCTTCGATTATTTTTATCATCCTTTCTTGCCATGCATTTGGCTTTCTTTGCATGATGTACATACACAAAACAGATGTTCGAACATTTTCAGGTATAACCGAGAAACCTGATGATGCTTCAAAATTCATCGCACGCAGTAGGTTGAATGCAGGTCTATTGACAGAACGAAATAGATTCTTTGCAATTCTCATACCAAACAAAACAGTAGCAAAAATCACTATCGAAGTTAAACAGAAAGCACCCCAACCCTGTCCTGCGATAGTATTAGATAACAAAATTACAGCAAATAAAATTGGTACAGTCGTAATCATGAAAATGAATGTCTCTGAAACAGGNGGTTTTTTCATTTTAGATTCAATAGCACCCCAACCAGAATGTCTTTTTTCCCATGGCTTGAAGTGTTCATTAGGGTCTTGCGTGGCAGCAGTTTTTACCATTCCTAGCAATTGGTGAATACGACCATATTGAGTAGTAGCAACATCCATATTTTCATTTATGATTGTTTCAAGTCTATTTCTAGATTCTTCATACATTCCCATATCTGCAAGAATTGTTGCTTGTTCAATCAATGGGGTTACTTCATGCGGCGCATGGTGGCGAACATCTTGCCACCATTGTAAGGCTTCTACTAGCAAGCCTAATTCATCAGCTAGTAATCTACCTCCTCTAACCCACATATCGATTCTAGTAGGTTCTAATTCCACTACTTTTTTCAATGCAGCAAAAGATCTAGATACGTCAATAAGTGATACTGGTTCACCGTTTGTCATTAGTGCAGCATCAGAATATACTTGCCATGCATCTACGTGCTCAGGGTCAATTTTAGTCGCAGATTTGGCTTCTTGAATAGCGGTTTCTCNGTCTCCACTTTCAAGAGCCTCAATCGCATTTAGGTAGTGTTCTTCTGCGCTCATAGAATAGCCTCTATGAGGGAATCATTTAATCATCTCTATTTCGTTTAAATTTTCGAGGGGTGATAGGTTTAGGGGCATTGTTGTGTGCATGCCCNGGTCTTTTCCCTCTGGCTTTACGGAAATTATTTTGTTTTGGTTTTGGACTTTCATCGTTTGATCTAGCTTCATTTCTATCGGAAAACCTTCGGTCTCCATCTCTACGATTTCGATCATTTCTATCGGAAAACCTTCGGTCTCCATCTCTTCGATTCCGATCATTTCTATCGGAAAACCTTCGGTCTCCATCTCTTCGATTCCGATCAAAATCTCTTCTTCCACTATCTCGGCGTTCGCGCCCACCGCCTCCTCGATAGTCTCTACGCCCACTATCTCTGCGGTCTCTAGTATCTCTTCTGGGCCCTCCTGAACGCGGCTCTCCACATCGATTACACTCTGTTCTAAACGAAAAATTTGAATTGTTGCATTTAGGACAATCCCAGTCATTATCAGCAAATGTCTTTCCAGAATTTCTTCCATCTCTTTGCCTACTATTTCCATGGTCTCTTCTTCCATGGTCTCGATGTTCGCGCCCTCTGCCTCCTCCATAGTCTCGACGTTCTCTATTGTCGCCTCTTCCAAAATCTCTACGTCCACTGTCACGGCGACCCCTAGAGTCTCTTCTGCCGCCTCCTGAGCGTGGTTCACCGCATCGATTACACTCGGTTCTTCTTGCGAAATTAGAATTATTACATTTGGGACAATCCCAGTCATCTGAACCATCACTTCGATTTCTAAAGTTAGAATTTCTATCGAATCTAGAGTTATCTCTCGATCTGAAATCTCTTCTATCATTTCGATTATTACTACCTTCTCGGTGATTGACTTTTCTCTCTTCTCTAGGTTTTTTTGCTCGAATAGTTACTTCCTCGCCGATTAATGATTCTAGATTCAATTTTCTATCAATGTGTCCAACATGCGCGATTGGGTCTTCTGTATTGCCTAGAACACCGTCAATTTTACCGATATATACTCCATCAGAGGCTTTGACTATAATAGAATCAAGTGCGGGAGAAGAACCTCCAAAGGATAGTAGAAGGCCACCTTCGTGACTCATTGCTTCAATAGTACCTGAGAACATAAGAATCACTTTTACTGGCTAAATTAATCACTCAAGTTTCCTTCGAGCGAATGCCGCACCAAGTAATGTTACAGATAAAGTTGCTAGTAATGAAACACTAGGTAAGCCGGAACTTTCTGAATCATCACTGGAGTCGTCCCTACTTCCATCAGATGTATCATCGCTATCGTATTGATTTTTAATTAAAACATTCAATGTACTAACGATTCCAGATTCATCAGTAGCTGAAATAATAACGTCATATTCTGTGATTCCTTGTTGAACACAAGTAGCAATTGATACATCGATTTCCCAGTTCTTTCCAACTTTTGTGAAATCGGTTGCTTGTGAACCACAGAGGCTCAAACCTAAGGTTACAGCTTCTCCATCAGGATCTAAAACTTCTCCTTTCAAGGTGAATTTTAGACCACTTGCATCCCATGTTGCATTATTTCCTTCAAAGTTCACAGTAAGATCTAGAACAGGAGGAAGACTTATTTTTTCCAATTCAAAGTCCAGCATGAAGTTGAGTGTTAACATATTACTATTTTGAGCAGACCCCATCACCATTACGCTACCTGGCTTCAAACCTTCCATAGGTAGAGAGATTGTTACAGAATCACTAGTGACTGAGACAGAGCGACTAGTACCCATAGTTTGAGTTTGGTGTGCATGGGCGACAACGCTCAATTCATTTACTAAACCAGTTGGGTTGATTGTAAAATCAATATTCTCGCCATCGTTAATCTGTCCATCAGCCGTAAAGGGTTGTCCAAATGTGAATGTTAGTGTATCATTGTTTTGCGCACCAAATGGATCTTTAATTGAACACTCAGCAGTTGAGGATATAGTTGATGTTGAAGTAATAAACAAATTTCCATTAGAATCTTGTCGAGAAGACCATGCTGAATTAGCAAATTCACATTCCATTGCCCATCCATTGGAATCGGAAGCCCATGTGCTAATTTCTTCACCAGTTACTGCTAGATATTCCATTCCAGTCATAACTGGAATTATCGAGTTATTATTTGGTGCTGCACCAGACCACTGAGGGATATCATTTGATTCAGGAGCTGATGTGGTAAAGTCAATGAATAGATTTCTTCCCGTAGGCCAATCTGCTTTGTTGTAGTCAACATGTTGTTTTACTCTCAAACTACCATCGGGTAGGTAGATTTCTTCCGGTTCATGCGAATTGATTTCAATGCCATCGTCTTGCATACTAAAGTTTGAAATTCTCAATCCTTGGATTATCGGGAAAGTAAGTAATAAGTCAGCATTTGTCATATTCGTTACATTTAGGGCAAGTGTGAAATTAGAATCACCTTTGTTTGGTAATTGGTCAAATCTCATATTATTTGATTCGCCACTCTTGACGAAAAGAGCTATCTGTAAATCATCTGTAACTGATACTGGAACTTCAGTACAGTTACTTGCCGCAAGTAAATTCTGACAGTTTCTTTCTTCCGCATGACCAGTAGGCACTAGGTCCACTTCATCTAAGGCAATTCCTTCTTCGACGAACTCGAAATCATTCCAGTCCACACCGCCTCTATGCGGTATCCCTTCTCTAATTCCTAATCTTGTATCCATGTCAACAATACACTTTGGTCCGATTTCTCTAACTGCTTCTCTTTCATCTGTGCTAATCCAAGAGTTATTTCCACCGGGTGCTCCATCAAATAAACCGTCTAAATTTTCTCTAACTGTGGCGGAATTACTTCCATTTACATATGCTGTAGCAGACATACTCGATGTTGCCCAATCGTCTTCAATATCGATATTAAATAGAGCAAAATTATAGTCAAATAAGTCTTCAAATGTATACCCTGAACAATCAACATCATCGAGTTGTCTTCCACTAGTTTCAGAAATTTCTTCCTCATTTAAATGAGAATGTTCTGCAACTGGGGATAATATCATCATAATCATCAAAACAATCAGGCTTAATGCGGTCGAATGAACCACTAATCGGTTTCCTGCCATACTATCGCCTAATCCATGCTTCTCTAATACTCTTTGGCCTAGAGTGGTGCTAAAGTTTCAATTAAGGTTGTATATTTTTCATCCTAGAATTAAACCAGTACCAAGGTATGACGCTCCATATCAATGCAGCAAGATATGATAAAACTGGAGAAATTCCTCGTTCGATACCATCTAATCTTGTTTCAAGTAGGTGATGAAAAACACCATTAGGGGAAAATAAGTCTAATACGCCTTCCAAATTTATCCATTTAGGGTCATTATCTTCACCGATTGAAACCCCTGAGGCAAATGCTACCATTGTAGTAACCAAAGCCCATAGAAACGTGAATAAAAACCAAACACCAACACCAAAAGCAATTGATGTTCCTTGCTCTTTTGCATAAGTCGATGCTACTAGAGCAAACAGAACATACCACAATAGAATCAATGCTACAGCAGAGAATGAAACAAAAGCATCTACAATACTTGGCCAATCATCAATTCTGTAGTTTACAATAATGAATGAAATCAGCCAAAGAATCCATGTTGGAATTAGAATTGAAAACCAGTGACCAAGAATAATTGCAGTAGATTGGTGCGTACGAGGCATAGGTTGTGCCAGTTTAATTTCTAGAACTCCACTTGCTCTATCTTTACTAACTCCATCGAAAGAGATTAGAACTCCGCTCATGGTTCCGGCGAAAACAATTCCTAAACTTGTGTAGAACATTACTTCTGTTGCTGAAGATGGCTGTACATCGCCGGGTAGAATTATATTTGGGTCTGAAAATCCCCATGCCATTCCAGGAATGAAGAGTACCAAAATAGGTAGCATAATTGCCATTCTTGTTGAAAATAAGCGTCTCTTGAAATGATTTAGTGATAGAATTTTTATTTTATTTAATTCGCTCATTCTTCCTCACCCCTGTCTCTGTAAGGCATCATAGAAGAGGAAATTACACCGAATCCTATTTCTTCAAGATTTTGACCTGTGGCTGCACATAAAAGCTCAACAATATCGATCTCCTTAGATTTCCAAGTTAGAATATTATGGCCATTTTCAATCAACTTTTTCAAAATTTCATTATTAGTAGTTCTCAAAACTACCGACCAACTTTCTTCTGTCTTTTCGGATTCAATTATAGTTTCATTATCACCAATGATTTGATTGAAATCAGGGATTTTTCCAGTACCTAAAATTTCTATTCTATTACCTAGATCAAATTCATTTTCAATATCGTTTAAGGTTCCTTCAATAAGTAATTGTCCTTGATGTAGTAGAGCGAGCCTATCTACAAGATGTGCCATGCCAGCAACCCTGTGTGAAGAAATGATTATTGAAACACCTTTACTTGACAACTCGATTAATAATTTTTCAAATGCTCTTATTGCCACCGGGTCTAAACCATTGAATGGTTCATCAAGAAGTAAAATCTTAGGAGAGCCAAGAAGGGCAGTTGCTAAAGTAAGTCTTTGTCGCATTCCTTGACTTAATTGGTCTAAGGATGAATTTGTTATATCGCCTAAACCGACCATCTTCAAAATTCCATCAACTCTATGAACGGCATTTCTCATTTCAGCAATATCAGTTAGAGCACTTTTCACAGAAATTTTACCCTGCCACCTAACTTGTTCTGGCATATGACCGACAATTGAACGCAAATCTGATTGAGAGACATTTGTTAATTTCATTGAGGTAGATTTAGTTGATATTATCTCACCTTTATCAATTGAAAATATACCAGCCAGCATCCTAAGTAATGTCGTTTTTCCTGCGCCATTAGGTCCAACTAGTCCCAAAATTTGCCCTTGTCGTATTTTTAGATTAATGGAAAAAATACCAGGACCTAGTTTCTTGTCAAATGGATTTAGTAGTCTAGGAGAAGGAATTTGATGTCTAAACGCGACATCTTTCATCTCAAGAACTACTTCCGACATGGTTCGGCCTTGGAGTTATCATTTGACAATCTACCGTTAAATTGTGAATCTATGAAAGCATCTTTCAATACGACGCCTCTCCACCGTTGAGGGTCGAAATGATAGCAGGTGTGATTACGTCATTGTTGATGTTGACCACTGTTGCTTTATGGATCACATTTTTTAGAAGAAATGCCATATCTAAAAATGAGGATTTTGACCATAATCAAATCATTGGTCAATATGGAATTGAAGCATCTATAATTGGTATAATTTTACTTTGGATAATCCCATGGGGTATTATCTTCATTTTACCAGTACTACTTCTTCTTTCACTTTTGAGTCCGGCAGGTAGAGAAACTTGGAAGGAATTTACTAAAGTTAGAGTTTATTTTGTGTGTTCTCTGTTAATTGTAATATTTGCTGGCGGATTCATTCCTGCTTCAGAACCAATATCGCCCGATGAATGGGGTGAGCCATTACTCAAAGAAAATCCAAATGCTCCGCTATACCCTTCTGGGTCACAATATACTTGGGTTATGTTGCCTTCCAGCGGAGATGATATTACCGATGTAGAAATAGTTCAGTCGCTAAAGTTAAGGATTCCTTATCAATTTTCAACTTTGGGTTCTGCCTCTTCTGCTTTAGATTTGGCTGATTTATTTAATATGGAAAAATCACGTTTGAAACAAGCGATTGAATTATTAGACGATGAAACTCCATTATCATTTGATTCCGAAGAGATGTTATTGAAGGAAGTAATATCTGAAAAGAAACATACTTACATTGATTCTAGTTCTGGAGAAGAGAATAAACTCAATATTGCGTTGTTTGAACTTAGGAGTTTAACTCTTAGTTCAGATCCAGATGGACGCGTGGTTGGAGAAGTTCTTTGTGCAGCATCAGATTCATGGGGTGGCGAAGTAGATATTGTTGTAGTTGTCAGGCCAATTGGCCACCCTAGTCTTGAATTAGATAGGTTTGCTGAGAGCCTAGTCTCTCAATGGGTTGGATAGAAATCAGATAAAATTGAAACTTTAGGGAAACCTAAATTATATTAATAAGACCTTTTTAGGTCGCCCTAATTAGAGGTTAAAATATGAACACTAAAACGATGAAAGGATTACTATTGATTGTACTGATGGCTACAGCTGGATTGGCTGGTTGTATCGGTGATGAAGAAGATAAAGATGAAACAACTGTTTCCATGGATGCAAGTGATGGTGGCTACACCTATGCATCCGATGTAGACAACCACAGAAGTCTAATGAAAGACTTGTGCGATATTAAAACAGCTGCTAGTGCTTTTGACTGGGCAACTGCAAAGGATATTTACCAAAATGGTAAAAATGCACAAAAGAGTGATGACTCATACAGAACACTTGCAGGGTTTGCAGCAGCAGACGGTAAGAAACACGGATATGATGCATATTACAACATGTCAGGTTCAGTAGATTCCCACATTATGGCTGCAATGGACGGCACAGGAGACTTCGCAGGAGCATCTGACACTGTTCGCTACCAAGGAATCGCTAAGTTGACTGTTAACATGGGAATGGTCGCATACACTATTCACGAACTAAACTCAGCAATTTCAAAGGCAGATGCTGGAAATGTCGATAATGACTCTGGCGCTCCACACAACTGGGACGAAGGATGGGCTTTCTTCCATGGACCGGATGAAGATTACGGCTGTTCCCCTGCAAAGGTTATGGAAAAGCGTGCTGGTGACTTTGGAACTACTAACGCTGATGGAGTGGCAAACACATTCGTCGCTACAGAGGCTGCAATGGTTGCTGGACTTGCAGCACTACAAGCATCAGACTCCGCAGGATACACTGCAGCAGCTGACACAGTAGTTAAGAACCTAGTAATCACTTACTCTCAGGCAGTACTCAAGTACACATCTAAGATGGATAGTAATGAATCAGGCGAGAAGTATCAAGCAGAAGGATATGCCTTCTGGAAAGCCATAGAAGCATACACTGCATCTCATACTAATGCATGTATCCACACGGATGGTAATGTCACATATATTGGAGATCAATCAGAGTCCTCCTGCGGTGAAAATGAAACCTTCTCAGCACACTATGGTGCAAACAAAATCAATGAAATATTGAATCTTCAAGATTCTACCCAACTTGGTACATCACATGATGTTTCAGAACATTTGGAGAAGGTTTGGGAACACTACAGCATCACATCTGAAGATATTGGTACTTTAGCGTGATTTTTTGAAAAGGTCCTCTCGTCGGCGGCTCAGAGTGAATTCACCCAAGTTGCACTGGGCCGTTGACATACTGGATTTTGTTAACATACCATAGGATGAAGGCTTTTCAAAATTACTACAGTATAGATAGAAAGAGTAAGATATACAGCTAGATTCGGAAGGTTTGGTAGAAATGCCGGTGAGCCAAGATGTCAGAGTATATTTTGTCTCTCAAGAACGTATCAATAGGATATGAAGAAGAATTAATTCATTCCATTGATTTAGATGTTGAGCCAAAGGAAATTATTGCTATTGTTGGACCTTCTGGGTTAGGTAAAACTACTTTATTGAGGGTTATTGC
>PADF01000059.1 GCA_002702945.1 Methanobacteriota archaeon | reverse complement strand
AAGGATGGGTTGATGATCAGTCAATTCCCGGCGCTCCTACCCCTCAACATCATATTAGGCCAAGTTCATTGGCTATGAATTTGGATATCCGTGAAGCACCTAATCTAACTGCAACAATTGAAGGACCTCTTTCAGATAAGAGTATATTTGTTGTAGGACAAGATCTATGGGTAAATGGTTCTGCAGTTTCTTCCGGTACCAACCCTGTTGATATGGAAGGAGATCTTATTCTTTCAATAAGAGAGAACGGAAGTTTTGCTCCTTGGAGTGAAGTTTTCAATACTACTGTAAATGGTACCTTTGCTTTGCAATATAATTTGAATGCAAGTCTAGCGAATGCTCCTGCAGGAGAAATTGAGTTCCAATTAAGATTCTATCCAAATACTATCGATGCAACGGACGATGCTAATCTTTCCAGTGGTGAACCTTACATCTTGAGAAGCAGTCTTTCTTTTGCTTTCATCACATCACCTCAATTGAGAGGAACATTTGCATTATTTTCTATCAAAGCAGTAGACCATAGAACTATTCCAGTTGATTTTGTAGAAGGTGATTTTGACATTAAGTTTAATGGGAGTTGGTTTAATACAACTAGGAATCTTTCCAATTCTATTTTTGTGAGCATTGACTTAGATCCTAATCTTGAAGCCAAGGATTATCCATTGGAAGTTATTTTCAACGGCTCCGAATTGTTTGATATCTCTAATGGTTCAGGATTGTTGAGAGTTAAAGGCGGCATTGGATGGAATTTTGTTTTGGGACAAGATTGGACACATATTGGAAATACTACATACATCAGCGGTTCCATATTTGATGAAATCTATAACACTCCTATCTTAGATCTGAATATTACTCAATATACAATGTCATTATTGACTGAAGAGGGAGATGTATTTGATATCGCTCAAGGTGTCGTCAATAATTCGACATCTACATTTAATCAAACTATTACAATACCGACAAATTTACGTTCGAGTGCATATGATATTTTGTTTAACTTTGATTTCTATACATTTGCTCCAGAAGATGGGCCTTTCTTTGCTTCGGGTGAAAATATTGTTGACCCAATTTCTGGAAATACAACATCTCAACCCCAACCTTCGATTTTAATTGGTGTTGAATCAGAATTCGTGGTTACGAATTTTGCTGAAGATAGGGAAAGGGAAAATATTGTACTTACTAATAATAATTTCAACTTCAGTGCTTTAGTAACTGATATTGCAGATGGCTCTCCTGTAGCCAATACATCAGTACAATTTATTTTTGATTGGAATGGAACTAATCAAACAATTGGTAGTGTTCTAAGTGATGAAAATGGAACAGCATTACTACAATGGAATGCACTAGGCATCGCTCCAGGACTTTATGATGTAATGATGCGGGTAGCCGATGATTTGACAGATCCTCTTGATATTGGGAACTCTAGAAGAATCGGTAATTTCACTATGACAAATCTCACAGTCCAAGGAAACACTGATTTCAGAATTGACAGCATTCCTAGTTCTATTACTGCCGGTCTTGACTTTAATGTAATTGGACAAGTAATAGATGCTGATGATAATTCTAGACAATTGATTAGTTCTGTAAAGTTAGAAGCATTTTGGTTAAATAATCCGAATGAAACATTAGTCACAAGTTATTCTACTTCTACTAACGGTTCATTCAACATGACTGTACCTACTGATGTTCTTAATAATGGAACTGTTAGAGGCGACAAAACCTTAGTAATTTCTGTTATTGAAGATTCTTCACCTTTCTATCTTGAATCATCAGTTGAATCTCCTATCTTTGTATTTGGAGTATCTGAATTTGACAACTTAAAACCATTAAATCCAATAATAGTGGATAGAGGAAATGATGTAAACCTTTCAGGTCAGTTAGTCGAAGCATCAAATAGATTCTTNCCTCTTGGTGGATATGATGTTTCAGTTCAACTTGAAGATACTTGGATTGGATCAATTCAAACTAACGGTACTGGTATATTCAACTTGACATACACCATTCCAACAACTAATCCACTAGGACTTGTAACAGCCACTTTCTGGTTCAATGGTAGTTCTGATTTAACATCAACTAAATCCAATATTTCCACNATAATAGTTAGNTCTCAAACCTTCCTAGTNATCGATTCCATCNTTGCCAATCCTGTTGCTGGTGAATCTTTCAANATTTCTGGAACAGTTGTTTCAGATAATGGAAGCGGCCTAGAACAAAGAGATGGAACAGTGTTACCTGCTAATATCCTATTTTCGATTGATGGCCAATCTGTAGGATTTNCAGTTAGCGGTGGAACCGTAAGAACTGGAGGGNNTTGGAATGCNACAATCACTCTTTCTGATTCGTTTGAGGCAGGNACACATACTGTTGATGCCTCATTTATTCCAACTGTNAATTTCTATTTAGGTTCAAATGATACAGAGCAGTTTGATAGTAAAGGTTTCAGTCAGTTGATTTTCATGGTNCCTNCTGTCGATTCATTAGGTCAACCAACCNTGAATGATAGAACGGAAAGGGGTTCGAATATCTCAATTGAAATACTGTTGCAAGATAATACAGGCTCTCCAATAGAGGGTCAGCAAGTGGTAGTAACATTTGCTGGAACCAGTATCACTACAACTATTACTACTTCACTGAATGGTAGTGCCTTTGGAGATTTGGCAATTCCGATTGACCAAGAAGTTGGACCTATGGATATCGATGCTACATTCGCAGGTATTCCAGGTTCAACGGGTCTAATTGGTACGCAGACTAACACTTCATTTGTTGTCCTCGCCCGAACAAATCTAACCATTACCGATTATCCTGAATCAATTGTGGCTGCTGATTATATTACAGTAAATGGTACTCTNCTAGATGATTTAGCATCACCNCTGCTCGATTCTGGAGTTCCTTCTTCTGCAGTCGTTCATCTTGTGGTAGATGGTGAATCAGTGGCTAGTATAGAGACAGATGCGCTTAACGGTACGTTTAGTCTTGGATGGGCAGTACCAGAAGATATTTCGGCAGGTTCACACATTATCGAAGTAGAGTTCTACGGGGGTAGAGATTGGGTAGATCCTGTTGGAACCGGCGAGCCATCTAATCCTGAATATTATATGCCAAGTTCAGATTCTGTTGAATTCAATGTTAGTGTTCCTACAGTAATTTCTCTAATTACTCAAGGAGGGGATGTAAACAGAGAAGAAGTGATGGTGATTGAGGGAATCTTGTTAGATGTTGTTGAAAATCCATTGGCTAACTTAACNGTTGAAGTATGGCTTGGAGGTCAATTTATGACTAATGTTGTTACCGACTCAGAAGGTTTCTTCTCAGCTGTTTATCCTGTNCCAGGAGGTGCTGATTTAGGACCAGTTTCTCTTGAAGTTAGATTTACTGGAAGCACATTCTATCTGCCTAGTAATGATAGNGCGGTATGGAACATTTTCAGTCATATTTTGGTAAGTGTTGAAATGCCACAAACCATCGCAGTTGGACAAAATATTACTATTTCAGGTTCTGTAGTAGATAACCAATTGATTGCAATCCCTAACCACAATGTAGANTTGATAATTGAAGGAATTGTAATCACCTCAGTGACTACCGATTCGAATGGTGAATTCATGTTTAATTGGACTATGCCTGATATTTTCGAATTTGGCAATCACACCTTATTTGCATATTCTGAATCCCAAGGATATTATCGAGCTAATACCAGTAATGTTAGTTTCTTCCTTGCACATCGTTCNGATATTACCATGTTATTCGAGGATGGACAACAGGCCACTAGAGGTGAAATATGGGCGCTATCTGGAAGATTATTCGACTTTGACTCATTGACAAAAGAGGGTCTTGAAGGAGAAACTGTAAGGATTATGCTAGATGGGAACGAGATAGGCACCACTACTACCTCTCTAAACGGAGAATGGGAATTTATTGTACCAGTGACTTTGGATTTGTTACGTGGAGAGCATACTTTGGAAGCGATTTTTGATGGTACTAACTCTCACTTAGGCTCCGATATTTCTGCAATGGTTTATGTTTGGTCAGACCTAAAGATTACTGTTGATCAGTCTTCATCTCCTATTGTGATAAGATCTGATGGAACCTTCGGGCCACTTGAACTAANAGGCTCTATNTCCGAGATTGGTGGTTCAGGAGAAGTATTTGAAAATCTAACAATTTATCTTGGAAATGGTTCGAATTGTGTTAGTCAGAGAGAAGGTGCTCGATGTATATCTAGTGGANTAATCAATTCTCAGTGGTCTAATGGTAATTTTACCTTATCATCAACAATACCATCTTGGTACCAGTACGGTGCACAATATGTTTACATAGATGTATTGACGAATAATTCACTGTATCTAAATGAGGCCAGTTATGGTCATCCAATTTTCGTTCAACTAAATGTAGACTTTGAATGGGATATCGAGGAAATTATTCCGGGTGANCAAGAGGAAATTTTTGGTAGTATCACTATTANTGCTAATGATACGAAATCAGGAGTTTCAGGTATTGATGTGACATTTATCTTGAGCAATTCTTCAGGTGAAGTGGCAAGTCCTCTCACTTACTCAACAGAATCTAATGGTGTTGCTGAATTTACATTTCCTAAAGAACCACCATTTGGAGATAGAGATACTTGGGGTGAATTGAATTTGGAGATAAGAATAGATGATCCAATAATTTCCTCTTCAAGTAAGCAAGATTTTGATGACCTTCTTTCTGAGGGCGCCTTTGACCCAAGCTACAAGTCTGTAGAAGAAGCATCTGAACAACCGGTTTGGATTTACATAATCATCTTAATTTTAGCTGCTCTAATCGCGACAGGGGCTGTAATTTATCGAAGAAGAATGGCTAATGAATTATTACAAGATGCAGCAGAAGTATTTGCGTATACTGCAGAGTTACTCGCAGCCGGTGATTCGATTAGAGAAACGATTTTCACTTGCTACCAAAATCTGTGTACAGTTCTTCAACAAAATGGNTTCCTTAGAAGAGATTTCGAGACTGTTAGAGAGTTTGAAGTTGCAATTCGTCAAGCTATGCCNGAGATTTCGGATGATGCATTATTGGCATTGGATAACATGTTTGAGATGGCAAGATATAGCAGGGAAGAATTAGGCCCTCAACACCAATCAACAGCACAGCAAGCACTTGAAAGAATGAGTCAAGAGATTTTAGCAATCTCTAGTATTCCAAATAGATGATTACCATCTAAGGTAAAGTCTNTTGTTGATAAAATGGGCTTTTAATTCATCATTGATAGAATTCTTTGGGATACTAAAGATTCTTTCAAGACTTTCATCTTCTCCATGATTTATTGAAATTTTGATATTGTGATTTTGTTCATCAATTTTTGAGGACAGCTGGAAATCTTCTAAATCTACGCCCATAAGTGGTATTGATAGGCCATCTGGATTAATTCTTCCATTCAATTCTTCAACCATCCATTTGAGGGAAAGACTGGGTTCAGTCCAAGATAAATTTTCTTCGGGTATCATTCCTGAAGTAACCAATACCTGTTTATGGCGTTGTTCAACTTCGCTTAGGTGTTCAGCATTTACATGAAATTCACTATGTAGTTGTTCTGGAGTAACTGTTAATCCCTCGGTTTGAATGAAATCTTTTTCAATGTCTTGAATACCTTCAGATTCAGTATTTACCTCAATATGTTCCCATGACGCCATATCATATCCTCCTGTTTAACCTCAATGAACCTTCGTACTGTTTTGAATCTTATTCTAAAGTGGCTTTACTCTTTTGAAGAATCTTCTAGAAAAGCTAGTAGTAGTTTCAGGGTTACTTGTAACATTCATCTTCATATTTACCGGATAGCACCTTGCATAGTTTTGATCTCTATTTCTTTTGTCCAATAGAAGAATTAGTGCTCGATCTTGAATCGACCGGATAGGACGTCCCATTGCTTGGAGAATTGAATTTATAGCCGGCTGGGTAACTGTATATCTCCAAGCATTGTGTTTACCAAATTTATCTGATGCATAATCCTTCAATGCGTTAGATAAAACGGAAGGAGGTGGATTGGGTATTCCGACGCAGACTACAGAATCTAAAACTCCATCACTGTAGTCAATTCCTTCTGAAAGCCTCGCACCAAAAACACCACAAAGAAGGATACGATTATTTTTTGAACGCTCATTTTTCAGCATTTCAACAATATTATCAATATCATTCTTCGACCAATCTCGACTTTCCACAACTTTCTTTATTCCCTTGAAATATACATCTTCAAGTATTTCTTCCAGTAATCGGTATGATGGACAAAATACGGCGATGTGGCCGTCACTTCCATCGATAAGGGCCTGTATGTGGCTTCTTATTTTATTCCACATTGTCTCAGAACGGTCAGTATATTTTGTAGAAACATCAGATGCTACAATAACAGGTCTTCTCTCCTTGGCAAAAGGTGATTTATATTCTGATTTTGTAGTTTTTTCCTTGGGTAGGTCTAGTATGTCAGCATACATCTGCGGCGGATATAAAGTCCCAGACATCAAAATTGCACCCTTCGCAGATGAGAATAATTTTCCTGAAACAATCCCTGGATCGAGCAGATGCGATGTTATCTTTCCTTCTCTCCCTTTGTTACTAAAAACCAAACTTAATGCAGTTGTTGCAGAAAATAATTCAATGCATTCAAGAATATGCCCTAATCTATAGGAGTCAGGCTCCATCGCTTCCTCGTCTTCAGAGTCAGTTTCGATATTAACCCGATTTAGTACTTGGTAGATTTTTTTGATTCTTTCATTTCTATTCACAGTAAATTGTACTGAACCATTTTCCTGACCAAGTTTTTTCTGACCTGAAATTCCCTCATATTCATCACATGCTGAATTAAAGACATTGGCCAATTGAGAGGTTTGAACAATTGCTTCTTCCTCATCATAGCCCAAATTGCTATGTAGTTTAGAGAATAAATCAGCAATTTTACTCCTTGCTAATTTCATCACTTCGAATGTCCACTCAACGATTTCGATTTCTTTTGCTACACTTGAAGACATATTTCTCTCATAATCAACATTTAGATATCCTAGATATTCTTCTAACTCCATAGATGTATTTCTTACAATAGTGGGCGTTATAATTCTCTCCATATTCATTCTAATTCTATCTGGCAAATTATGTGCCTCATCAACTATTATTATTGTGTTCTCAAGTTTTATTCCCATGCTTGGCAGGGAATTTTCACGTACATTATCTGAGAATACATGGTTATAATCACAAACTAGAATGTCGCAATCTTTAGCTGAAAAACGGCATGTTGACCAAGCGCATAGCCCCCAAACCTTACATTTTTCAATTGTTTCTTCGACGTGCCTTGGATGCTCAAGAATAAAGTCACTCATTTCATCTCTTCGAGCAAATTTTGAACCTTCAGAAGACCCTTTCTCACAATCACATCTCCCAGTTTGCATATCAATAAAGTCACACATCGATTCTCTACCGATTAAATCTACTACTTTGATATTAGATTCTCTACCATTTAGTCGTGAATTAATACTTCGTACCGTTTCAATTACTATTCGGTGTTGAGACTGTCTTCCTGTTAGGAATAATACATGAGTTTTGGTTTGTGAATTACGAGCGATTTCTACTGCTGCAGCAAGTGAAGCAGCGGTTTTACCAATTCCGGTAGGTGCAGCAGCCAAGTGATATCCACCATTTTTTAGAGCCTCTCTAGATTCGTAAATCATTTCAATTTGACCAGGCCTCGGAATTTCATGGGCTAAAAAGCGGAACTCATCGACCGCAAAATCACCACTTGGAGGCTTCATATTGTTAAACCACAGTCGACCATTCTAAAGGATTGGGGGCGCGGCAGCACTGATGCGAATAATTGTGCCCAGTATGTGGGGCTAGGCACGTGGGAACCACCAACTCAGCAAGCTGGGGTGGAATCAGAGTCCCCCCGTCCACTTTCCGGGGGGAAGTTTGGTCCGTTGTTATTAGACATTGGACCTGATCCATCACGTGCAAAGCGGGCACGTAAACGCAAAGCGGCTAGGCCAAATAGATTGGATCTATCTTGTCTGGCGCCGAAGGTGACATCACGTAAGTCTCGCTTATCGTTATGTCTAATCATCCCATCCCCTCTTGCACTCTCACCATTATTGTTGGTATTCTTCGCGTTTTATCGTGGAAGTTCTTGCTTTAGCAACAGCTTCCTCGAGTTGTTTTGTTTCTTCAAGCTCCTTTTCTAGTGCTTGACTAATGAACAGCTTCAATCCTTGTTGGGCTGCTTCTTGAGTTGTAGTTCCTTGTAATTCATATAGGTGGCCTAGGCGTAATTTATCTCCACGGCCAAGAGGTATTCTCACTGAGTCCATGTCTGGTAGTAGTGGCTGACCACTAAGAAATTCTTGAATTGCTAATCGGACAACATCGGAACGACTTCTTGAACCATCAGTTCCAATTCTGGAATCAAGTAATTGTAAATCCTCTTCGGTAATTCGAAGGGATATTAGTGTACTTGGAGCAGTCATTTTGGTTCCTCTCAAACCTTCCTAGATGCCCTTACCTTATAGTATTTATTACATATGATTACGATTTGACTTACGCTGTATTACAATAATATTTCTGAGTTGAGGCTCTCAGTGGCCTGTTTGATTATTTTTCACTGATTGTATTGTGTAAATTTCTGTATTACGCCTATTACAATGGTAATACATATACGATGGCTACTGCTCAGTTGGGTTATGAGCCTTAAACCGAGCCGAGGACTGTATCTATATCTTAGGACTTTGTCTAGGGCAATGGATGATGAAATAATCACTGATGATGAAGCAGTCATTCTACATGTTCTAGCGGGCGCATTGGGAGTTTCTCCTAGTGATACTGCTGAGTGTTTGGCGGTAGTTAGAGGCGAAGAGAAAAATCCATTTGATGATTTGGAAGAGGATTATTCTGGTCAACAATTAGGTGATGTATCAACTTATCAAGCTGCACTGATTGCTGCATTGGATGATGATGTTATTTCTGAAGATGAGTGGTCAATGCTTGACTCATTTAGAACGATTATACAATTACAACCTGATCAACATGCAATGATCGAGGAAGCGATTCAAACTATGTCCAACGTAGATTCTCAGGGTCAAAGAAGGCTTGAGAAGTTACAGAGATTCAACATTGTATGCCCTTACAATATCTAGTCACTATCTATTTTTGAACAGTTTTAACAGTTTAAAGGGGCAACTATTAGAAAGGTGTTATAATTGCCCGTGAATAACACATAGTGTAAGGTGTAGAAATGAGCGTATTAGATTCAATATATGATAAAGTAGTTGCTAGAGACCCAAATCAGCCAGAGTTTCATCAAGCAGTGAAGGAAGTTCTCGAATCACTAGAACCAGTTCTTGAAACACATCCAGAATATGCTTCAGTCGTTGAGAGAGTTGTTGAACCAGATCGTCTTATTCACTTTAGAGTTCCATGGGTCGATGATTCAGGTGAAGTACAAGTTAATAGAGGATTTAGAATCCAATTCAACGGAGCAATCGGTCCTTACAAAGGTGGACTAAGATTTCATCCTAGTGTAAACGCATCAATTTTAAAATTCCTTGCCTTTGAACAAATTTTCAAGAATTCATTGACTGGATTACCAATGGGTGGTGGAAAAGGTGGTTCTGACTTCAACCCAAAGGGTAAGTCCGACGATGAAGTAATGAGATTTTGTCAATCATTTATGATGGAATTATGGCGGCACATTGGACAAGATTGTGACGTTCCTGCCGGAGATATTGGTGTTGGAGGAAGAGAAATTGGTTTCATGTTTGGTATGTATAAGAAATTACGAAATGATTTCCAAGCAGGAGTCTTGACTGGTAAAGGATTATCTTACGGAGGCTCACTTATTCGTCCTGAAGCAACTGGATATGGTTTAGTGTACTTTGCTAGAGAAATGTTAGCAACAAAAGGTAAGTCTTTCGAAGGTGCAACAGTATCAATTAGTGGTTCTGGAAATGTTGCACAATTCGCTTGTGAGAAAGTTTTGGATCTCGGTGGTGTACCAGTTACTATGTCTGATTCCAGTGGTTGGATTCATGACCCTGCAGGTATCAACAGAGAAAAGCTAGCATGGATTATGGATTTGAAAAATAATAGGAGAGGGAGAATTTCTGAATACGCAGATGCTCATGATGGCGTTACATTCACAGCTTCAGCCCCTGAACCAACGCCAAATGGGCTTTGGGGGGTAAACGTAGATGTTGCTCTTCCATGTGCTACACAGAATGAGCTAAATGGAGCCGAGGCTCAAATGTTAGTTGAAAATAGTGTAATCGCAGTCGGTGAAGGTGCAAATATGCCTTGTACACCAGAGGCAGTGGAAGTATTCCAAAAGAACGGAATTCTATTTGCTCCAGGTAAGGCTTCCAACGCTGGCGGAGTCGCAACATCGGGTCTTGAGATGTCACAGAATTCTCTAAGATTATCCTGGACTCGAGAAGAAGTTGATTCAAGGCTAGAAGGAATCATGGTAAACATTCACAAGAATGCTTCGGAAACCGCAAAGAAATATGGTAGAGAAGGCGATTATGTCTTCGGTGCAAATGTTGCAGGTTTCTTAAAAATAGCAGAAGCAATGATTGCTCAAGGAATTGTTTGAGATTTAGACATTCGGTAATGTTTCGTCATCAGAGTAGATTAACGAAACATGATGTTCGATATTGACATTGTCTTGTCCATCATCGTATATAATTTTCAAATCATGATCTTCATATGTATTGAAATGTATAGTTTCCCATTCATCTGATTCTCCATCTTCAACCTGACTGCTCTTTTTTTGACATACATCATCAACCCTGTCAATAATTTGCCATGTAAATTCAACACTTTGACCGCCACCACCAAAATCACTGATAATACTAGGATTTTCAACTTTAGAAAATACTTCAATCATTTCCGGATATTTGCCATTATTACTAGGTATTGATTCAATACTAAGTGGTATTGGATTATTTGTATTAGATTCAATCCAATGTATTGTTTGTTCTATCCTGATAAAGATAGACATATTCTCAATATTTTGATTTTCATCTATAGCATATACATTCAAATGAAAAAATCCATGGTTTGAGAACTCAATTGATATTTCAGAACTCTCATCACTTTCGATTAAATATTCACGATCATACATTTCAATTCCAAAAGAAGTGATTGAATTAGATGATTTAGTTTTTGAAAAATCGAAGTTTAATATTACATTTTCATTAGATAATAGTTCGCCATCAGTGAAAGATTTGATAATTGTACCACTGGTTTTTGAAAATTCAACTTTTAAATCAATTGAATTTTCCTCTGATTCATCAGAAATACATCCAGCAAGGCTGCTAGAAAGCAAAATAATTATTGTCAAAAGAATGGTCGATTTATTCATCTCAATCATCTTTAGTTAAATTACATTATATGGTGTCCATGCCTGTTTTTCTTGGTCATAATACGATAGATTGCCTTCACTATCTCTTGTCCAATGCACACCATTTTCTTCCCATGTGTTAGATTCTGCTTGACTATTTTGTATATTTGGAATATCTTTTTGTTCTAAATTTGACTCAGTTGAATTACTATCATAATTCATTTGCTGAACAAATAATGAATTTTGCTGAATGTTTCCTTGGCGGTTTTTAACAACCAATAACGCTCCTACAATACCCAAAATGATAATGATAAATAGTGCATATATCATTCCATTTCCACTTTCATCAGGAGTTGACTCAGATCTTGTAGGGTCCTCTGGATAATCATCCCATCTATCTGCTACACCATCATTGTCTGTATCTATAGATTCATTTTGATCCGTTGGGAAAGCATCCTCGGCATCATTCACTCCATCATTGTCAGTATCAATTTGGCTTAGAGAACAACCTTTAGAATTTACCAATTCACCTTGAGGAGTGTTGACACAATCATCAACAGCATTTGAATATCCATCACCGTCATCGTCTTTTTGATAATCAGAACATCCGTTTTGATCGACAGGCCTAGAATCGACTGTATCAAAACATAAATCATCTGAATTCCAAATATCATCATTATCTTCATCTTTTTGTGAATCAGCACAACCGTTAGCATCTACCTGTTCACCATTCGGAGTTGCAGGACAATTGTCTATTGTATTGTCAATTTGGTCATTATCGTCATCATACTGGTCAGGGGAACAACCAAATGAGTCATGTTCAGCATTAATTGCTGTATCTGGACAGTTATCCATGTCATTGAATATAGTATCAAAATCATCATCTTTCTGTGAATTAGAGCAACCTTGGTTATCTGGAACTTCCTCTACAGGAGTTGCTTCACATTGATCAAGATTATCCTTAACACCGTCAAGATCAGAATCTCTTTCTGATGCAGAACAACCTTGACCATTTACTAGAGCTTGTGGCGAAGTAGATGGACATAAGTCAATGTCATCGGTAATTCCGTCGTTATCGGTATCGAGTTGACTTTCAGAACATCCAGCATTATCAATTATTGAATTCAATGGAGTGGATGGGCAAAGGTCATACAAATCCATGACACCATCGTTATCAGTATCTAATTGAGAGCCAGAACAACCGCTTGAATCAACAGGTTCTCCAGCAGGCGTGTTAGGACAAGCATCAAGATTATTGTAAATACCATCTATGTCGTCATCCAGTTGTGAAGCGGAACATCCAGATTGATCAACGCTATCACCAAAAGGAGTATTTGGGCATAAATCAGGATTATTTCCATTTGCATTATCTCCAAATCCATCACTATCCCCGTCAGACCATTGTGTTACATCTGTAGGGAATTTATCCGGATTATTTCCATTTTGATTATCTCCATAACCATCTCCATCTTGATCAGCCCATTGTGTTCCATCAGTAGGGAATGCATCTGGTGAGTTTCCATTTTGGTTGTCTCCATAACCATCATCATCGGAGTCAAACCATTGTGTTGAATCAGTTGGGAATTTATCGGCATTATTGCCACCTATATTATCCCCGTAACCATCTCCATCTTGATCTTCCCATTGAGTTCCATCAGTAGGGAATTCATCAGCTTGATTTCCATTTGGATTATCGCCATATCCATCTCCATCTTGGTCAGCCCACTGTGTTGCATCGAATGGGAATTGATCTCCATAAGTTCCAGTAGGATTATCTCCATATCCATCTCCATCATTATCTGTCCATTGAGTGGAATCTGTAGGCCACAAGTCTGCGTTATTTCCATTCGCATTATCGCCGTATCCATCACCATCAGAATCTGACCATTGTGTTGGGTCTGTAGGGAAAGCATCAGAATAGTTTCCATTTGGATTATCACCATATCCATCTCCATCTTGGTCAGCCCATTGAGTATTATCATACGGGAAAGCATCAGGAACGTTTCCATTTGGATTATCGCCGTATCCATCACCATCTCCATCAACCCACTGGGTTGCATCGTTAGGATAATCATCTACATCGTCATTATATCCGTCACCATCTGTATCTTTTTGAGATAGAGCACAACCATTAGAATCAACCATTGAACCTGGTGTAGTATTTGGACAGATATCATCCTCATTTGCAATACCATCATTGTCATCATCGAAAACGAATAGGATACAAACAGAATCTCCTATTAATTGTATATTGTTGGAATCATATAATTCTGAGTGTAAACAGTATTGTCCTGAAACAGTCGGCGTGGAATAGAAGAATTTTCCAAATGACATATTTTGAGAGGTGGCTGTGTAAGATGTTAGAGTAGAATATGCAATATCTGCACCTCCTGGGTCTTCAACTCTAAATTGTTGATAGTAATTATCGCCAGTAACTAGGTCTAGTCCTTCAGATGTGAAATCGTTATTTGTAGATGTAGTGCTCAATGAATAGTTTGTTATAACAGCAGATGGTAGTTGAGGGATAAAATCTTCACTATGAACTGCAATGTAACCTTCAGCGACTGAAAAATTAGTAATTGTTCCTTGAATTGATAGTATAGCCACAAAAGCATGTTGATTAGCAGTTGTTGGATTTTGCCAGCCCACTTGCCAAAAGTCTGAATTAGAACTTGCAGTGAAATTATCATAATCTTCATCTACCAAAGATTGATTCATAGCAAATTCTATACTTTGTCCAGCGTTAATTTCATCAACATAAATGTCTATGTCAATAACAAACCATTGTAATGTGTATNGATNTCCAGCAGTTAAGTTACTGGCAAATATTTCTCCAGTNGTGGATGANGTTGTGTCAATTATTAACAATTCTTTGTAGATTGAATCCACGTCAGAACTGAGTCTTGCTCCTAAGTTGTCAGAAAGGTTAGCAGAAACNGAATAATAACCTTCAATGTCACCATCAGAAATTGTATAATTNACNCTTTCAGTGGTTGAAGTTGCAACAAATGAGTATGGGCCTTGAGTTAATTGATTAGTTATGGATGAATTAACTCCATTTTCAAAAGATTGGTAAAACTCATACTGATAAGTATCTCCAACTGTCAATCCAGTCATTTCCAAAGTGACATTTGTCAGATTATTCATAGTAACATCCATTGTAGAAAATGATTGTCCGCCACCAGGGTTGTCAGTTGAAATTTCAATATCATATACATTTGCAACAGTTCCAGTCGAGCCAAAAGAAGAATAGTGGTATACCTTGAAATAAGCAGTGAAATTCGAGGTTGCTGTATATTCACCGGCTTCGTTATCACTTGATGAAGACATAGATCCAAAGTTATTGAACGAGATAGAAAGTCCTGATGCACCTTCTAATGTGGCATCAATATCTCCATTAGTGTGGGTAAATGTCAAATTGAAATAATAAGTTACTCCACTAATCATTTGTACTTCGAAGTAATCATCATTAGCAACACCAGCAGAATTAATTTCAACACTCAGTCCAGTACAAAAAACAGGTAGTAGTGAGGATAATGTTGCAGTAGCAGGTGTGTCATTTGGTTCTAGTATGTCTGGTGCAGTAGTTCCATTACCGGTACATGGGCTTGGAACTGCAATTCCAGAACTGCCTCCACTTCCATTACCTCCACCAGTTGATCCGGTATTGAATTTCCAAATTGTGATATCATAAGACCCATTTGACATTAAACCAAATGAATAGCTGTAGATTTCGATATATACGGTGCCGCTAGTTGAGGTTCCATTTGTAGTAACAGTTTCAGGATTATAAGAGTATGAACTATCAATAGTAAATTGAGAGGAGTCATAGATGGCTAGATCAAAGTCATCTGCACTGTCAAAGGATAATTCAACTGCTAAACCTTCACCGGATGCTAAACTTACTCTTAGGTAATCATATTCATCAGTACCACTTACCAGTTCTCCTGAGCCGGTTATAGAATTACTAAAAACTAAATTTGGTACAGATGTTGGAGATGATAAATTATCGGGTAAATCTCCACCTGAAGTTCCTATATCATTTTGGTTTGTCCCTACTGCAGAAACGTTTCCAATGACAGAAGATAAACTCATAATTAGNAACATCAANACTATNCAAGTAGATGATATTTTCTTAGAATCGTCAAAAAAGACAGTCTCAGCCATNNTCTACGCAGTAAGTACTGGTTTATGATTGACTTGGTTGGAGTGTAAAAATCAAATTGCAGTAGGTGCAACATGACCATCCTTTTTGTCATCGGGTTTTCTAACTCTAGACCATACACCACTCATAAGTTCATCATGGCATTTTTGACAGTAGTGAAATCTTCTGTATGCTTCTCTAAATGAGTATGCCTTTTTACCGGTAGCGACGAGGAAACCCTCTGGAGATAGTCTAGACACTATTTCTCCAGTACTTCCACACCCGAGGTAATCGCATACTGCATCTGCGGACATATATGACCCTATACCTAGGTGCACTTTAATTATCGCTTTTTTTTACTAGGAAAATAACAGTTTTAATCTTCACTTGAATCTGGTTCAATAACGACCAGTGGGACATTTGCTTCTATAGATTGACCTTCCTCGCAACTTACAGAAACTACAGTTCCCGAAATAGGGGCNTGGATTTCATTTTGCATTTTCATCGCTTCTAAGATCAAAATTACCTGTCCTTCTTCGACAATATCTCCTATATTTACTTCAATTGTAACAATTTTACCAGGTATATTTGCNGATACAGTTCCGGATTTTTTCTTCTTACTTCCAGGACTTCTCTTCTTCTTTACAACAGGTCCTGAGTCAGGTACTTCAATTTTGAAAGTACGTCCTTCTACGGTAGCGTTCCATACATTACCGTCCATTTCAATATCGACTTCAAATTCTGTTCCATCTACGATGACCTTTCTTTTTTCTGACAATTTATTCACTTCCACGGAGAGCGACTTGCTCGTAAATTCATCAATGAGGTTTTCCCCATATTCATTCTTCGATGGTCTTGTGACCAAGCCAAACCGGGAGATCGACCGGCTTGAGAAGGATCATCTGAATGTTCATTCAAAATAGAAATTATAGCCGTAATTGCAGCAATTCTCAATACTTCTACTTCTGTCATATAATCACTCACAGAGGGATATTTCCATGCTTTCTAGCAGGCCTTAATTCTTCTTTATCAATAAGCATTTCAAGCGCACGAATTAATTTATTTCTGGTTTCACTTGGTTCTATGACATCGTCAATGTATCCAAGAGCAGCCGCCTTGTACGGGTTAGCAAAAGCGTCATTGAAATCTTCAGTTAATCTTTGACGTTCCTGTTCGGGATTTCTAGCATTTTTCAGTCTTCTTCGGTGAATTATTTCAACAGCACCATCCGCACCCATAACNGCTAATTCTGCAGAAGGCCAAGCAATATTATAATCTCCACGAATATGTTTAGATGACATTACATCATATGCTCCTCCATAGGCTTTTCTAAGTATCACAGTTAACTTGGGGACAGTTGCTTCAGCAAATGCGTAGAGTAATTTTGCTCCATGTCTAATTATTCCGCCCCATTCTTGGTTTGTTCCTGGTAAGAATCCAGGTACATCTTCGAAAGTTAATATTGGTATATTGAAGGCGTCACAAAACCTAACAAATCTAGCAGCCTTATCACTAGCATCGATATCTAAACACCCTGCTAATACTTTTGGTTGATTGGCTACTATGCCAACAGTATGACCAGCCATATGTGCAAAACCAATCACGATATTTTGCGCCCAGTCTGCTTGAACTTCAAGGAATCCGCCATCATCAACCACTTCACTAATGACATCAACAACGTCATATGGTTTGTTTGATTCCTCTGGAATTATAGAATCTAACTTTTCACAACTACGATTAGATGGGTCATTTGTTTTTTTGATAGGTGCCTTTTCTAGATTATTTGCAGGTAATAAATCACATAAATCTCTTGCTAAGTTAATGGCGCTTTCATCATCATCAGCGGTGAAGTGAGATACACCAGACCTACTTCCATGGGTCANTGCCCCNCCTAATTCTTCAAAAGAAACCACTTCATTGGTGACTGTTTTAATCACTTCAGGTCCTGTGATAAACATATGAGCAGTTTGATCAACCATTATTACGAAGTCGGTGATTGCTGGAGAATAAACNGCCCCACCAGCACATGGTCCCATTATAACTGAGATTTGTGGAACGACGCCTGATGCTCTGACATTTCTAAAAAATATCTCAGCATANCTTCCAAGTGATGCAACACCTTCCTGAATTCTAGCCCCTCCAGAGTCATTTAGCCCTATTACAGGCCTTCCAGTTTTCAATGCCATGTCNAGAATTTTACATATTTTGAGACCATGCATTTCTCCAAGGGATCCTCCATAAACAGTAAAATCTTGTGCAAAAGCAAAAACNTCACGACCATTAATCATTCCATGACCCGTAACTACNCCATCTCCAGGAATAACATTTTTATCCATATCAAAGTCCTTACACCGATGTTCAACTAAAGCATCGATTTCTTGGAATGTACCGTCATCAAGTAACATTTCAAGACGTTCTCTAGCAGTCATTTTACCTCGATTATGTTGAGCATCAACCCTTGCTTGCCCCCCACCTGCTTCACTTTGGGCTTTACGAACTCGCAGGTCTTTGAGTCTCTCTTCAGTACTAGGCATAGTCTTCGCCGATTGATGCTATACAAAAGACGCCCTTATTGGTTGCCTTTGAAAATATTACATGAATTATGTTTTCATNACCTTCATTATCACTCTAATTGTAATAAAATACTAATTTTAAGGGGTGTGTTCTTAGGTAGAGGGTTCTTCGAAGAANTGATGAGCGAACCTCTGCGGATTGTTGTTGCCAAACCAGGCCTCGATGGTCATGACCGTGGTGCAAAGGTCGTTGCCAGGACTCTCAGAGATGCAGGTCATGAAGTAATTTACACAGGACTGAGAAGAACTGCTCAACAAATAATTGACACAGTAAGGGATGAAGATGCTAGATTTTTGGGATTATCATCGCTTTCAGGAGCTCATAATCATTTATTTCCAAAGGTATGTGAATTATTGGTCAAAGAAGGATTGGATGATGTTATTGTTTTCGGCGGAGGCATTATTCCCTTTGAAGACCGAGAGAAACTATTTGCTTGCGGTATGAAAGCAATCTTTGGGCCAGGTACTCCAACTGCTGAAATTTTGCAATTTATAGAACAGGCATGTGATATCAGCGATGCAGGTGTCGGACAGAATGGTTCTTGGTTTTGGGAGTCATCTGCTTGAGGTGAAGTCTTGGATTTAGAATTGNTTGATTCTGCAATAAACGGTAATCGAAGAGCGATTGCTAGAGTTCTAAGTTTATTAGAAAACAGAGTTTTCACAATTCACGATATTAAATCAAAATTNCCTAAATTATTCTCTAAACCAAAATCAGAATCATGGTCATCAATTGCAATTACAGGGGCGCCTGGAGTTGGTAAATCTTGTTTGATAGATAAGATCCTAATAGAGTGGTCCCAAAAAGGTATCAAAACTGCATTACTGGCAATAGATCCTTCCTCTCCTAGGACTGGTGGAGCATTACTTGGGGATAGAGTAAGAATCACTGCGATAGATAATGAGGACTTAAAAGATCTAATTTATATTCGTTCAATAGCAACCCGTAAATCCTCAGGTAGCGCTCCATTGATTGTTTCAGATATGGTAGAATTCTTGATTGCCATTGGTTGGGAAAGGGTGATAATTGAAACTGTAGGTTCTGGTCAATCTGAAGTAAGATGTGCTGCAATAAGTGATAGAATTGTAGTTGTTGAAGGTCCGGCTAGAGGAGATGGTGTTCAAGCCGAAAAAGCGGGATTACTCGAATTAGCAGATGCGGTAATCGTCAATAAATCGGATATATCGGGAGCCACTCAACACGCTAGTGAGATAGAGGAATCCTTTGAATTAGGCATTGGACAAACACCTCCTGTGATTCTCACCTCAGCTCATACTGGAGATGGGATTACAGATGCTTCTACACTTTTATTGGGTCTAGAAGATTCAGGAAGGTCGAAGCGGGCAAAGTGGAGAGAGAGACTTCTCGCTCAACATGAACGAAGGATTCTAGAATCTAGTAAATTGGAAGAAATTCTTGAAAATTTATCGATAGGTTCAATTTCTATCGAACAAGCCTTGAATATATTAGCAGGTGATTAAGTGTCCGAACAAGTAGAAATGACAAACCCAGTAGATCTATCAGTTGGAGGAATGTATGGTCACATTTTCCGTAGAATATTCCATATTTCGATGTTTTTAATTCCAATAGCATATTTCGAAGTAGGCGAATCATTTTCTGAAAGTTTGGGACTTACCCTGCCAGAAGTTGTATCAACTGTTATTTTGATAGCTATTTTTGGTGAAGCATTGAGATTGAAGTTTAGTTTCACAATATTTGGGCAGAGGGAATACGAGGCGAATCAGGTTTCAGCCCTTGCTTGGGGAGGATTAGCTATTGGAATGGTATTACTGTTGGTACCGGTTAAGGAGTATGCTTACCCTCTGATTTTATCACTCGCATTTGGCGACCCCTTTATGGGTGAAATTAGACGTAGAGGCGCAGAAACCAAACAGGTGATAATATCCTCCATTGTTTTCATTTCCGTTATTTGGTTAGTATGCTGGTATCTATTCTGTACTCCTTGGTGGCTGGCATTTATTTTTGCACCAATATGTGCTTTTGCAGAGATGCCTCGGCTACGTTATATCGACGATAATGCAACTATGTTACTAATCCCTCTTGCAGGTATTCTAATACTCGAACCTTTCATTGGTTTGATGTGATATTATTCAATATGTTAAAGTGGGTATTACTTGTCCAAAGGATTGTGGGAGATATGGAAGAAGAGAATAATTACTCAGACCCGCCTCAAAGTGCTTACTACTTTGTTTTCGCATTGACCATGATTTTACTCGGAGTTGCAATGTTCCAGTATCCATTATGGTGAATTTTGTCTTAAATTCAATACTACTATTGAATAGCAACTCCTCATAGCATTGTCTATGTGCGGAATAGCAGGAATGTTAGGTCATCCTGATTCCTCAGTCGTACATCGAATGATTAAACTGATTCAACATAGAGGTCCAGATGGACAAGACGTATGGTCTGATGAGAATATTTCACTCGGACATACTAGATTGGCAATAGTTGANCTTAATGGTAGTNANCAACCNATGCNTGGTCATGATGGACAGGTTTTGATCGCTAATGGTGAGATTTACAACTATCGTTCTATTCGCAATAATTCTAGTTATTCATGGCAAACAAGAGGCGATTCTGAATCAATTATTGCATTACATTCAGCGGCAGTTTCTAACAATAATCTCCCTTCAACTTCAGCCGATGACCATAAGCGATGGATTTCCAAACTAAATGGAATGTACGGTTTTGCACTTTGGGATTCTAAGCGCCAAGAATTAATTTTGGCAAGAGACTCTATGGGTATCAAACCACTTGTTAGGACAGTTGTCGATGGTAGTCTGTTATTTGCCAGTGAAGTAAAAGCACTAAGAGG
>PADF01000058.1 GCA_002702945.1 Methanobacteriota archaeon | reverse complement strand
TGGAATGATGGTTCTACTAAAGTAATTGAAAACCCCACATTGAATCAATACCTTGTAGTACAGAATGTAATGGACTATACTCAATTAGAAAATAAAGAAGAAGTAACTAATGAAGATACTTCTCAATCATCAAAGATACTACCGGGAGCTATTTTAGCATCTATTGTTATTTTTGTAATCTTTACAATATTTTTCTCTAGAAAAAGCAATTGATTCAATAATCGTATGCTACACGGTCATGTTATGGCCGTAAAACCATATTCACCCGGACACATAGGGGCAGTTGCTTCAAACTTTACAGAAATGCGTCTTTCTGGTGCTGTTAAACAAAAATTAGTAGAATTGATGTGCGAAGAAATCCAACGCATAGTCCCTCAAATGGAATCTGAGACTTTAGCTCAAGATCCGGAGAGAAAAACTCTAGACGACCCTGAACGTACCAGACTTAATTATAATAGAACTAGAGAATTAATGATTGAACAACTATCTAATATCGAATCTGTTGGTTCTGCAGCAGTTCAAGCAGGAATTGAGCATATTGAAAGACATCTTGCTAAAGTTATCAGACATTCTGAGGCGGCAGCAGAAAAAGATAGAGTTGCAACAATTAAACCTAGACATTTAGAAATTGCTGTTTCTGGAATGGGCCTTGGTAATGATTCTGATGATGAAGAAGAGTCTCAGGAGGTCGAGGAAAGCGAAACACTTGTTGTTGGACAAGGAGGCGGAATCTTGACTCGTTCTTCTTTGATGTCACTTGCAAGAACCCATGCTAAAATGTCGGTTACAGATGATGCTATTGAAGAATTACTCGATACATATTACATGGTTGTTGAAACAATTGAAAGAGATATTAGAAAGCACGCACAACTCGGGGGAAATCCAGTTCAATTCATTGAATCGATAAATCGTATGAGGACCTTAATGTCTCTTGGATGGATGCGTTCAATGTTGATTAAAGCAGCAACAAATGCNAGAGAAAGAGGGTATAAGCGAATCGATATCGAACAAATTGTCAATATCGACCCATTTGATGAATAGGTTTAGGTCAACTATTGATTAATAATTGCTCATAGAGATGATGCAAATGAAACTATGGCATCATAGTCTGGCTCTACNCCAGGNTTTTCTGCAACCCANCGATGTTGTACGATGCCACTTCCATCGACAACGATTACGACTCGGTTAGCGCTCATGTAACCATCAATACCGCCGAGTCCGACAAATGTAGCATCATATGCTTTGACTACATCTCTGTCGAGATCAGAAAGTAATTTGAATTCAAGATTATATTTTCTAGAAAATTCTGCATTAGCCCATGGAGAATCTACACTGATTCCTAAAACAGCCGTGTTGGATTGGTTGAGTTTGGACATGTTGTCTTGAAATGCACACATCTCCTTATCACATACTCCAGTGAAAGCACCAGGATAGAAGGCAAGGATTACGGTTTGTCCAGAAAAATCAGCAAGACTTACGTCTGTTTTATCAGTAGTTTTCAAAGTAAAGGCTGGGGCAGTGTCTCCAATATTGACCATGTAGAGGCCAATTATTAGCGGCGTATATCAGTTTCGATATCAAGCGAGATCAAAATCGACCAGCNTTCATCACTTTGTTCCATGCAGATATGAAATCAGAGACGAACTTATCTTGATTATCATCTTGAGCATAAACTTCTGCGATGGCCCTCAATTGAGAGTTACTACCTATAACAAGATCGTATCTGGTTGCACTACGGATTTTTTCTCCAGTTGAACGGTCATGAGCATCATATGAGTTGCTTCCAGTAGGTGTCCACTTTACTCCCATNTCTAGCAATGTGTCAAACCACTCATTAGACAGGCTAGAACCGTNTGAAAATAATCCTCTTTGGTCAGATGAGACTCCNAGAGANCTCATNCCACCGACTAGAACAGTCATTTCAGGTGCGGTAAGNCCTAGAAGTTGGGCNTTGTCTAGCATCATTTCTTCTGGACTNACTGCAAAGTTGGTCTTCAAGTAATTTCTAAATCCGCAGGAAACAGGTTCCATAACNGAGAAAGAGTCAGCATCTGTTTGTTCTTCAGNAGCATCGCCACGTCCTGGAGTGAATGGAACTTCCTTACCACATGCCATCTCGATTCCAACATTTCCAGCNAGTACAATTGTATCTGCTATACTAGCACCATTAGCAGCAGCGATTCCACTTAGAACTCCAAGAACCTTGGACAACTGCTCTGGCTTGTTCGCNCCCCAGTCTTTTTGTGGNGCCAATCTGATTCTTGCACCGTTTGAACCTCCGCGGAAGTCAGAACCTCGGAATGTAGAAGCGCTAGCCCAAGCGGTTTCAACCATTTCACTGATGGAAAGTCCACTTGATTCAATCGCCTTCTTAACGGAATCTACATCGTAGGATGTGCTACCTTTTGGAACAGGGTCTTGCCAAATGAAATCTTCTTCAGGAACATCAGGACCTAGATACCTTGATTTTGGACCCATATCTCTGTGAAGTAATTTGAACCAAGCCTTGGAGAACGCATCTGCAAAGGCATCTGGGTTTTCATGGAAGTATTTTGAAATCTTACGGTATTCAGGATCTCTAATCATTGCCATATCAGCGGTCGTCATCATTGTAGGGACCTTAATTGATGGATCCTCTGGGTCTGGCGCCATGTCTTCTTCATCTTGATTTGATGGCGTCCATTGATGCGCACCTGCAGGACTCTTTTCCAAAACCCATGTTTCATCATACTTGAATAGCATATCAAAGTAGCCATTGTCCCATGCAATTGGATTTGCAGTCCAAGCACCTTCGATTCCACTTGTGATAGTATCTCTACCAACTCCGGACTTGAAGTCGCTTGTCCAGCCAAAGCCTTGCTCTTCGATACTTCCACCTTCTGGTTCAGGTCCTTTGTGATCTTCTGGACCAGCGCCGTGTGCTTTTCCGAAGGTGTGTCCACCGGCAGTTAGAGCAACGGTTTCTTCGTCGTTCATTGCCATTCGACTGAATGTTTCTCGNATGTCTTGAGCGCTTAGTAGTGGATCCGGGTTTGCGTTAGGTCCTTGCGGGTTCACGTAAATTAGCCCCATCTGCACTGCAGCTAGAGGATTCTCTAGATCTTGACGAGTTTCACCATATCTGTTGTCACCCAACCACTCATCTTCACTACCCCAGTAAATATCATCTTCNGGGTGCCAAATATCTGGNCTTCCTCCACCAAATCCAAGTACAGGTCCGCCCATTGATTCAATAGCGATTTGACCAGTNAGAATTAGTAAATCTGCCCAACTAATACCNTTACCATACTTTTTCTTAATTGGCCAAAGAAGTCTTCGAGCTTTATCCAAGTTTCCGTTATCAGGCCAACTGTTTAGCGGAGCGAATCTTTGTGCTCCAGTTCCACCGCCTCCACGGCCATCACCGGTTCTGTAAGTACCGGCAGCGTGCCAAGTCATTCTGATGAAGAAAGGACCNTAGTGACCGTAGTCTGCCGGCCACCAATCTTGGCTATCTGTCATCAAAGCGTGCAGGTCTGCTTTGAGTTGTTTGTAGTCTATTGAATTGAATGCGTCTTTGTAGATAAAGTTTGAACCCATTGGATTTGATTTTCTATCATGTTGGTGTAGAATTGCTAAATTTAGTTGTTTAGGCCACCAATCAGTATTCTTCATTCCAGTTTCGCTTGTACTATGTGTGCCGTGCATTACAGGGCATTTACCTTCAATATCCATTCCTCTCATGTGAATTCACCAATCTTGCCAAAACATCCTCCCATATCAACTTAAGCATAATTTTTAACCGACCTGAATTTCGTACTATTAGCATACAGGTTATTGGAAATTGAAATAAATTAATTCGATATAATCTCAAACATGGTAAAGACAAAACGGGGTATTTTCTAGCAATGTCATGCTTGCCATAATTCTACCAGCACTTCTTGCTGGGCTAGTGGCTATTTTGGTAACTTTGGCAATAGAACGATTTGGTGGATTAGTTGGAGGAGTGCTTGGTACAATTCCATCTACGATTATACCTGCAGCTGCAGGGGTTTACTATTTGGATGGAAAGCAAGCATTACTTTCCAGTATGTCGATTGTGCCTTTGGGAATGATGGTTAATGGACTATTTTTAGGNGTATGGATTCTTTTACCAAAGTATGTTGCTAATAGAAAAAACCCGTTATTCATAACAACAATTTGCTCGATTTTGGTTTGGGCTATTTTTGCCTATCTGGCATTTATTATTGCCGATTATACNACCTCGATAGATTTGAGTCCATTTNTCTTAGGGGTACTAGGTTTATTTTTCTTGATTTTAGTNTCAGTTTTTTTTAACATCAAAACTCGNCCGTCTCCAAAGGGNTCTAATAAGGTACCATTACCTATTCTTTTGGCTAGAGGAATTGCTGCAGCAGCCGCTATAGGCTGTGCACTGATTTTGGCCAAATTGGGAGAACCATTAGTAGCTGGACTAGCAAGTGCCTTTCCCGCTATATTTCTAACAAGCATGGTCGCGTTATGGCTTTCTCAAGGAGTAACAGTTCCACAAGGAGCGGCAGCCCCGATGATGCTTGGAGGTGCAAGTGTTGCAGTTTATGCTTTGATTGTAATGTGGTCAATACCTACTTTTGGAATTATTATCGGTTCATTGATAGCGTGGATATTATCAATTCTATTGTGGTCGATTCCAGCATTCACTGTGTTGAGNAAATACCGACTTTCAACCATTGATTGAGCGAGTCCATTTTTCTGCACCAGGTATTCCAATNACTGTACANACAGCCCCATTTACTCCTTTTATCTTCTCAATTTTTTGTTTTAGTTCGACACTGTCTAATAGACAACAAGGGCAATGAGGGTGCTTTGGCGCAATAGTATAATTGACAATACCTTCACTAGAAATATCAATTTCTTGAATAATATCTGATTCATTGTACGTTCTATCTTCGTGAGGTTCTTTCCAACTTGCAAATAAGCGAATTACTCTCAATTTAAGAGACTTTAACTTCCGCTCATTCATGTTTATTCCGACCTGATGAACATGGTTATAACTAATCTTTTGATAGTTCTTTCTCAATATCTTCTAGGCGCAATTCATTCAATTTCCCTTCTGCAGATTTGAGGTCTTCTTGACATTGTTTTAGTAATACTGCGCCTTCTTCATAGAGAAGAAGCGTTTCGTCAAGACCCCTCCCTCCTCTTTCTAATAAGGCTACAATTTCTTCTAATCTAATTACTGCTTCATCATATGTTTTCTTCTCACTCATAGTATCACTCTTTTTTCTTTTCAATTTCAAAAATATCTGCNCCCGCTACTCCATCGGCAAAATTCATTGTAATTTTCTGTCCGACTTCCAATTGTTTTATTCCGGTTAGAACCTCTCCTGATTCATTTTGAACCATACTGTAGCCCCTTTCTAAAACTCGTTGAGGATGTACAGCACTAAGAGATGTTTCAAAATTAGAAATTTTTGAAAATTCATTTGCTAAAGTTGCTTTACTATTATTATTCAATCTAGTGGCTAATCTCTGAATTTTTATTTTTACGTTTGTAATGCCTGCCATCGGTGCGGATTTTAACATCGAGGATAGCAATCTTAACTTATTCTTTACATCATTAAACTGCCTAATTGAGGCTCCNTCTATTCTCTGATTTAACTCNCTAAGNTACATTTGTATTGCATTGTAATCAGGTACACACCTCTCAATTGCATTTGATGGGGTAGATGCCCTAACATCAGCAACCATGTCACTAACTAGTAGATCTGATTCATGACCTACAGCCGATATAACNGGTATCTCTGTTGCGATTATCGCTCTAGCCACNGGTTCTAAATTAAAAGCCCAAAGATCTTCAGGAGAGCCACCACCTCTNCCAACAATAATGACATCAACGGGAGGGTGTCCTCTTTGTTTGGCGACATCAAGCCGTGAAAGTTTTCTAGCAACAGAGAGTCCTCTTACTATTTCTTCCGCTGCATTATCNCCTTGAACTAGAACACCAATCACAGTTCTTCTTAGCCCCGGCCATCTATTTTCAATTAGACGATTCATATCAGAGAGTGCAGCAGAACCAGTTCCAGTGATTATTGCTATGTGTTTAGGGATTATTGGTAGCGGTTTTTTTGGTTGCTCAAAAACGCCTTCCTTGTTGAGTTGAATTTTTAATTTCCTTAGAGTCTCTTCCATTTCCCCAATCGCATTAATGGGCTCAATTTTATCAACAATTAGTTGAACTCTTCCTTGTTTTGCATACATGTCTACACTTGCAATAACAATTACTTCAGAACCTTCCTTTATTTTAGCATCAATGTCACATCTTCCACGCCAGATTACAGCACTCATTTGACCGTCATTATCTCTGAGGGTGAAGTACGTATGGCCACTAGGGTATTGCTTCCATTGCGAGACTTCCCCCTTGATTGCCTGATTTTGGAACAACCTGTCTTGCTTGATAGTTTGTCTAATGAGATTGACGAAGTGTCCAATGCCCAACGGGCCGGTAGTCAATTCGCTACCTTCTCTCATAGTTTTGACAATAAGTCAACAGTTCTTGAATGTGCGCGTCATTTATTTTTTCTACGTCTTGTTTCGAAGGCATGACGCGCTTCTACTTCTGCAAATTTACTTTTGACCTTCTTTCGCAAAAACCATACAGCGACAGTAACTGCTAATATGTCAAAAATTAAGATTCCCCATTCAATTATGGTCCAATCTTCAAACATCATAATTCCTCACAGTGGTGGACGAATATCGATATCGACATCATCTAAAGGAATTCCAATACAACTCAATCTTGCACAATTTTCGACTAAATAATCGTCTAACCCAGGGGGCAGAATTTCAGGTAACTCGACAGTCCCTTGAACTAGGGTGACCATACAGGTCCCACATGTTCCTGAGGTACAATTAGTTGGAATTCTAACTCCAGCTAATTCACCATGTTCTGCTAAGGTTTCTCCTTCATGTAATCTAATTTGGCCGAGTAATTTTGCACCTTGTAAAAAGCGAACAACAGAAAAATCTTCTGTATTGTCTACTTTTTTTCCAGAACCGGACTTTGCCGACATTNTTAGGCCTCAGCGCATATCTTTGTGACGGGTCCAACGTCCTGTTTGCTTATTGAAGAACAATCCTGCCTTCTTCATCCACTTGTTAAANTTAGTAGCACCAGCGCCGGTTCTGAGGATGAAGTCTTCTCTGTCTTCTTGTGCTTGAATGTAATCTTTAGCAGCCAGAGTCTGGTCAATCCAATCATTGATGTCCATAAGGCCACCTCCAAGAGTACTTTCTTCTACAACCTTGCTCATTTCATCAGCNGTAGCACCAGTTTGTTCTAGATCCTTACGAATCATATCATTAACAGATGTTAGGTCCATAGATGCTGGCTTAGGAGGTACAGGGTTTCTAGGAGGTTTATTTTCATCGATATGGATTCGACTACCATTCAATAATTTTTCTTCAACCATAACGGCTAATTCAGGGATGAAGTTTTCTTCACACTCCCAACAAATGAATACCCATTCATTTGATTTATCTTGATCCCTAGCTTGCCTAGGGTCCATTTCATCNCCACAAATAGGACATGCATGGAATACTAATTTAGGGACATATTTTCTTCTAAAATCAACAATGTCTTGAGGAGTGCCCTCTAAATCTAGCATCTCATGATCTCTAGCGGCTTCAAGTCCTCTTGTTTCGAGTTGGTCTCGAATTTTTACTTTCTGATCATCTTTGCCTTCATCATATAGGTTGTTTTCTAATTTGACAATTAATTCAACTGTTTTACCGAGACGATTCATAACTAATTTCTTTGCCCTAAAGGCTTCAACNTTTACTATCTTCAGNCTTTCTTTCTCTTCTGCAAGTTCTGTAAGTACATCTTTTTGCTTACGCTGAAACTTCATCTCTTCGATTTTCGACTCGACTTTTCTTTCAGGAGCAAGAACCTTTGCTAAGAAACGTTCTTTCCCGTGACTAGTATGGCCAGCAGAGATAATTGAGATTACACCATCAGCAATATCCGGTTTTAGTGCGTAGTTTTCGACCAACATGTCTTTGTCGATCTTTTTCAAATCACCGATTTTCAATCCTGCATCGGCTAATTGCTGAGCAGTGGTATCGTCAATACCACGCCTAAGTAAAGCTAGATAGGTGTCTTTCTTGGCCATAGCATCCCCTCCGACAAGTCACGGCGAGTAGTCACTCCTAAGAAAAGGCTCTCTCGCGAATATCTAACTAATTCTACCCTATTTGAATAAATCAAACGACCTATAGCGGCCAATTTTTACAAAATTAGACACTATTTTTGTCCAAATCGCAACACAACTCAATCCACTCGTCAAAATCTAATTCTTCAGGCCTACATTCTAGTCTTTCATCATCTATTAATGAAGAATATGCTTTTTTCCATCTGCTGGAATGCCATTGTGGAATCCTGTTTATTCTTTTTGGAACCGATTTCAAAGTAGTACGTATCTTTTTTCTTCTTTGAGAGAACGTGGAATGAATGACTTGNTTGACCAATCTTTTGTCGCATGGAAATTCTTCATTGCTTGGTATCATTTCGATAAAACAGGAGTTAACNTTAGGATTAGGACTAAAATTATGCGGTGGCACTTTTTTGATAATTTTACTTTCCCAGTCTAATAATGCAGTCATGCCGAGTGAGCCAACATCGGATTCATACTCCATTACGAGGCGCTCACCAAATTCTTCTTGGACTAATAATAAGACTAGATCTAGGGATTTTTNCTTTTGTTCACGGATGTACTTTGTTAATTTATCAATTAGCGGAGATGAAATCTGATAAGGGATATTTGCAATAACCTTAGTAATACTCTGAGGCCATTTAATTTCTAGAGCGTCTCCATCAATTATTTCTAGTCTGCCTTGCTCAATTTCAGGGCCAAACATTTCTGTTAGATGCTTTACTGCTACTCTATCAATTTCGATTGCTGTCACTTTAGAATTTGAATTTAGTAGTGCTTCAGTAAGCACGCCAGGACCAGCTCCAATTTCTAAGACATGATCTTTATTTGTTAATACTGCATGCTTAACAGAGAACTCAATCAAGTCATCATTGACTAGAAAATGTTGCCCCAATTCTTTGTTAAATGGCTGCTTTGCGCGCAAGGAATCGACAAGCCATCGGGCTCCTCTCATGTTTTCACCGGAAGTAACAAGTCGCTAAGTCTTGGTTGTAGATTACGATCATTTAATTCTGATTGGAAACGAATAGCAAGTAATTCTGCAGCATCGATACTACAAGACTCNTTAATTTGCTCAAATGAAGTAAATCCAGAAGAACCCCTTTGCTCAACCATTTGNGTTGCCTTTTTATTGCCAATTCCNTGAAGTAATTCGTATGAATGCTGTTTTAGGGATAGAAATCCTGCNGGGTTGNAAAAGGACTTGATGAAATATAACTCATTTTCTTCGATGAATCTTTGTATNACAATNGGTAAATCTTTCGTAGCTCCACTAGACATCTTATCTAGCCTAGCCATGCCCATAATATCGCCCACTTCAACTCGTTTTGAACGGTCAACACCAACATATACTCGTTGGCCTAATTGTAGAACTTTATCGGTATGTTTTGGCCTATATCGGCCAAGTAAGAATTTACTTTCACCAAGTAGAGTCAGAACGTTATTTTCAAAGTCATGCTCTACGACCCTAGCCCATATTTCATCATCTAGAGGCGTTGGTTTATTGATTCGAGGTTTAGCTTTCCTCTGATCATTTTGTCTACGATTTCGATTATTATTTGGGCGGAAATTCTGCCTATTCGATTTTTGCTGTTGAGGCTTCTTTTCAGCCTTTTTTGCGATATCTTTCCGACCTTCTGCAGGTCTAGAAGGCAAGTAATTACTAGGTCTCGATTGAGACTTTTCATTTCTCTTTGGAATCTTAATATTACGGTCACGACGAATGCCGCTCATGGTGAACACCTCGTTTTTTGAATCACTCTACGCCAACATGTTGGCGCACAATATCTAGAATCTCATTGACTTCACTATCGTCAATCGCAATTCTCTTTGAAACTAGTACTGCTTTAACAGCATCAGGATACATAGGCATTAATTCTGCGATCTTAGCAGCCAAATCAGGATATTGAGATAACTTTTCATGGCCGGTTAGAGCCTCTTTAAGACTAACAAAAACATCTGGAATAGTTTTGTATCCATTTCGAGTATCACTGGCAGCCCATTCAGCGTGTTGAAGAGCAGCAACTTGTTCGTAAGTCAAATCTCCACGGCGTTCTTGAGCCTCAGAAAGCATTTTTCTAACAGTCGCAAAATCGATGAATCTTTCTTCTTCAGCCATAAATATCACTCCAACGGTCTTAGGTGCTCTGGTCGAGCGATAACTGTTTTTTGCATGTTTCCATCTTTTACAGATACAATCCAAGCAGAGCCTTGGCGGTGTTGAATAAATCCAGTTCTTCCGTTAAATCTTCGGTGAGGCATACCCATTTGTTCCCCACCATCTAGAACAATAGCAACTCTATCGCCTTCTTCATACTTGTGAATTGAGCGACTAATATTTAGGCGGCTACGCTCTTTTCTACGACGTCTTAGAATGCTTCGAGTCCTTACACGTTGTCCCTTTGAACGCTTCATATTATTTGCCTCCCATGTTCCGAATCAGCATTACAACATCTTCGGAGCATTTCGGCGACCTACCATTGACATATAAGAACCGCGACGGAACACAGAAGTAAAATTAGTCCACTTGAAGCCTAATCTGCATGAATATCTCCAACATCTAACCATTCAACCTCACATTTTGATTTTAGTAAAGAAGCAATGCTCGGTTGAGTTCTACCACTGTCGCCATGGACAGTTTCCTTTACATATGTACCTGACTCGCATCGCATGGTAACTTCGATGACCTTAGATCCATCTTCCAATGTTTCAATCATTGGGGGATGGACCTCAAAAACAGTTCTTCTACGAATTAAATCAGCTCTTCTGTGTGCGACTCGTTCTGGAGTTCGTTGAGCTAGTTTAACCCCTTCAAGTGACATTATTGCATCAATGATTACCGAGTCTTCAGGAATTTCAAATAAATTTGCAGGTGGTTCTTCAAAGTTCGAAATGCGTTCAATCAATTCATCTTTAGTACCCGATTTCTTTAGTTTCATCTGTATACATAATTCAACTAGTTCTGCTTTTTTCATTTTCATAAGTTCTTCTTTCGAAGGATTTGAGTCTTCAATATCGATTTCATTTGGCAGTGGCTTTGTATTGTCTCGCTTGTTATCGCCTCTTCTTTTCTTTCTATTTTTAGAACGAGATTTATTTTCCTTGGTTAAATCTAAAGGCGCAGTTAATACAGTATACTCTGCTTCATTCATTGGCAATAATTTGAATCTAATCGTATAAGATTTCTCTGCAGGAGTATCTTTTAGCCTAACTACTTCGCTTCTATTTGAGTCTCTTAGGCTAGTGATTTCTATACTTCCATTAGCATTATCATTAATCAATTTCATCAATTCTACTGAATCAATATTTCGTAATTTTGGTTCTTTCATTTCAATTACAAATGGCCTTCCGCGACCCAAGCATCTCACATCAATATCTTCTCTACCCATTCCATGGAAGGCATGCTCTTTACTGCCAAAAACCTCGAGCAACGGGTTTCCAATTAAATCTTGAACACTTTTTTCATATTGTAGCCCAGTCATATTACAACGCTCACACCCACGCCCTTTACACGCTCTACATGGCCATCGAGTCTGAGGAATTCCACGTTCTAATTTTCTATATCTGCCATACATGTAATGGGCCCTAACATCAAGGTCGACGCTCAAAGTCAAAACATCGATTAAAGCGAGAATTTGTGGTTTATCATTGACTAATTTTACATTCTCTAAACGTTGATTGAGCAACTTTGCAATTTCTGAAACCAAACCGGTTTTCAAACCATCGCAACCACCTGCGCCAAACCTTTTTCTTTGTACGTCTTCTTCTTCTATTTGGTCCTTAGGAAAACGAGCGCCTAATTGCAATCTTTGAAACTGATAAGGTTCAATTGAATCATAAATTATATCAGCCAATAATTCCACTTCTTCGAATAAATTCTCACAGTATGGGCAGAGTGGTATTTGTTCTCTGATATTAATCAAATGAGAATTTGATTTTTCTACTAGGGCACGGATTTCTATACCCGAATCTTCGATACTTTGTTCATATCGCTTTTTTCCACCAAGGCGTCCAAGGCAATGATTGCAGCAACCAATTCGGACCANATGNTTCAAACCTGCAGGNTCAGGTGCTCTTGGAATCTCTTCCATATGAGAGTCTAATTGAATTGTGATTTCGTAGTCATCTTCTACTTCTTCCTTCGGTTCTTCCTCTTCTTCAACTTCGTCCCAGAGTGAGTAGTTTGTTTGACCAAAACCAGAATTTGCATACTTCATCCAGTCNTCATCATCATTTTCTTCAGTCAAAATATCACCACTGCCTCGGGGCCAACCCCTATGGAAGCAAACTGCCGTCAAACATCTACTTCAATAATACATCGGAGAGCATTTTCTATTTTTCGCGCTTGTCTAGCATATCAAGTACGCCAGCACCTACAGCAAGNAATCCTGCTAATAGGGTAAGATAGAATGTCATTCCAGTTTTTAAATTATCATCTAGGTTATCTTTCATAACCATCCAAATAATTACTGCGAAAAGAATTATTGCACCACTGACCCATGAACTGATACGTCCATGAGCCTCTATTCCACCAGGTAAAGTCTTGCCGAGCATTGACATTACCAACATGACAGTAGCAACTAGAGAGCCGATAATACCAATCCAAAGAATCATGCCAGAAATTCCTCCAGCACTATCATTTTTCAGACATGCTTCACGGTCTTCACCAGCATCTGTTCTAAGCGATTCATCATCTGTTAACGTTGCAATATTGAGCATTATACTATACATATTCTCACAATAATCTTCAATATCTCCTTTAACNANTGGGTCTGAAGGCGCAGTNTCATTTGCGNCCTTCTCCATATCCTCTGANAATAAAACATAAGCCGAGGTAATACACATATCTTCAACATCAGAATCACTATCTGAACAATCCACAACCATATTTCTTAGTCCTAAATTTAAATCACTCTCAGCGTCTTCGTCAGTGGTTTGCCAAGAATTGCCGAATTGGCCCATCATTGTTAGAAGCAATGCTAATACAATGCAACCAACTGCTGCCCAAGTCATAATTGGTTTTGACTCTCCGACAGTCATCGGAGTAACGCCCATTGGAGCCATGTTATTCGGCGCTGCCATCATTGCAGGATCAAATCCGGGTTGAGTCATTTGTTGAACAGGTTGCTGTACCATGGGCTGAGCCATTGGCTGTGCAACCGGCTGAGGGGCAGGTGCAGGAATTGCGGGGGCCACAGCAGGCGTAAAACCTGGATAATATTGCTGAGTGTAAGTCAATGCTTGGTCAGCAGGATAACCTTGTTGAATTAATCCATCATAGTATGATTTTCCATCAGTCATAATATGCTCTACATCAATAGTGTAGATTAACATTGGCGATGATTTATTCATCAGTAGTAGGAATCCCTTCATTCCTAATCGAAGACAGTAATCCTAAGGCAGCTGTTGTTAGAATTAGGCTGGCAATTAGTGATAACGAGATCATAGCAGCGGAATAGATGCCGAAATTACTGAATAATCCCATCGGAGACAAGGCGATAACAAGGAAACCAGCAGAGTCTGATGCGGCACTTCCAATCAATGCCATACTACATGCTCCGCCTACAGCAACCAAAGCTTCGTGATGGGTTTCACCCTTTTCCCTACTTTCTCTATACCTCTCAGTGACGTGAATACAATAATCAATTCCAACACCCAAAGATATCGTTGCGATAGTTACAGTTACGATGTTTAGCGACGAACCTGCAGCGTTCATCAAACCATATAGCCATACCACTACCAACAAGATTGGGATAAGAGTTACAGCGGCTTGCTTTGGAGAACGGAACCCGATTGACAGCGTAATAAATACGAATAATGAGCCTAAAACCAAAGAAGATTGCATTTCATCCTGCATAGCAGTCGATGCTACATAACGAGTTATTGGTCTACCTGTTGGCATAACCCATGTTAATGGTTTATCATCACTTTCAGGACCCTCTTCTAGAACGGTTCCAGTCGAGAGATTGGTAAAGACGTCAAGGTCTCTCCACAGTTCCTCTAAACCTTCTCCCATGCCTGGGAAATCTTCGGGTGAAGTCATTCCAAATCGAATTAACATTCTATCATATTGAGCGGGTTGGCCGTTGACATCGAGCCATGGCTTGCTAGGGTCTAATTCGACCTCAGGCTTGATGTATAATTCTACGATATTAGCAGGTATATCNGGAATTGGACCAGCGCCAGGAACTCCATAAAGGGACAAGAAGCCGTAAAAGAATGCTAAGCAATCTCTATCGCCAGTATTCATTAATAATCCACTATCTGCATCAGAACAGTTCATTCCATGTCCTTCCTCAGTAGTATTCCATCCGGCTTGTTCAAATGGTGTTGAATTTAGTACCAAAGAGCCTTGAGCAGCAAATACCATCTCATCTAGAGCCATAATATCGATGTCCCCATTTGGCAAATGAGTTATCTTATCGGCAACTCCGTCGGGTAAAATTCCCATTTGAATNCGGAACTCATCAATCGCTGCATAGACTTCAGGATCAAGAACATCTCCTTCGATTAGAAGATATGCAGGCTCTCCCTCATCACTAAAGCTCTCGGTTACAATTTCCACTCCAATTGCGAAATCAGACCGTTCATCTAGGAAATCTTCTACAGCAAAATCTCCTTCNAGTTGAGACATTCCAATAGCTGCAGGCACGGTGATAGCGGTTGCGATAATCGCTATTATGAGCGCAGGTTTTGCTTTTCCACAAGTCGAAGTTAGATTTTTCAACCATTGTTCTGGAATTAAATGAGGAGAAAATTTTTCGATATTCGTCTTTTTNCTTTTAGCCATCCATTCATCTATACTTAACCGAATTAAAGGCACCCATAATCCGGTAAGAAGGAATGCGGAAAGAATACCAAGAGCAGCNTCGACNCCAAAGGAACGCAAAGCGGCAATATCGCTGAATAAATTAGCCGCAAAAGCGGCCATTGTTGTTAGAGATGTTAGCATAATTGCTCTTCCAACACGGCTTAGGGTTGTTTCAGTTGCCTCTTTGGTAGAAGCACCATTTTTCCTTTCTTCTTTGTATCTATGCAGAGCATGCAGTGAGTCATCAATTCCTAAGGCTAAGACTAGAATAGGCAGTAGGTTTGAGAATTGAGACCGAGCGATAATAGAGAATCCAAGCCATGAAGTTAGATTCGCAAAATGCCCAATTAATCCCTGCATCCAAAGTAAAGCAGCGCCCAGTGCAAATAGTACAATAATTACATCAGACCATCTTCTTAGACTAACATATAGTAATCCAACAATAACAATCCCCATCAGTAATATCAATCCTGCGCTAGCCTGTAATTCACGGTTCACCTCGACATTTACTCCTTGCCCTACGAGCAGTGTAGTAGATGCACGATCATTTGAGCGTAATACTCCTTCCAAATCCATGTATGACCATTCACTAGAACAGCCGCCATTTTCCTTTTGAAGTTCTTGGCATAATTCTACGTCATATCTAGGGGGATGAACTACTAAACTTCCTTCAGCAAGCCGATAACCACCGACGATTAAACCATCATCAGACAATGAAACACTCTTTTCTTGATGAGCATCTTTCCAAATTACTTCCCAGCCCATTTCTTCTAGAATCCCTCGGTCGTATTGAACGATTAACCATGTAGAAGAAGCAGACCATCTTCCAAGCCCTGTAACTCCATTTTCCCAAGTACCATTAAGTTGTAANTCACCGCCAATTTGGCCAGTAATTTTTGAATTGATATCGGGGAAGAATCCTCTGTCTAAAGATAGCCANCGNAAGAAATTATTTTCAGGGGCATTAGCCATTCTAGACGCGGCTAAATCGATGTGATCTTGGGTAAGGTTTTGATCATCAAATTCTAAACACTCCAATTCTCCACAATCGGTCCAATTGGTTGGAGCAGGAGTAACAACTCCAAATGAGTTAATTCCTGGTTGACTAAGAATTGAAGTATCGTTCATGAAACCTCTAAAGATATCGGAAAGTGACATAGCGCCGCCGTATTGATGACCTGTGACATCATTTACGAGCGGTTTCATTGCAGGAGAAAGATGATGTTCATGTACAATGTTTACTTTATTGTCAATTTCTCTAAGAATTGACAAATTTACGATTCCTCCCTTAGGAGCAGAAATACCTGCCCAGGCTTCACCAGAATCAACCTTTTCAGTAGCATGAACTAAATTCGCATAATCAGGAGTGCCGTCTTCTAACAGGGGTACAGGTTGCCACTCTTCCAAAGGTGGTACTAAATCTGGCTGTCTTGCCGACATGACAAATCCAAGAATAATCTCTGAATTTGCAAATTCTTGGTTGATGATTTCTTGAGCAGTAAGTTCGGGAGATTCCATTTCATAAGATTCCATATCGATGGGTTGCAATGCCGTCATGGCACCAGGAATCATTAGTATTGAGAGGATAAACACGGCAATGTGAATACGATTTCGGTATGGGACATACCACTTAGTGAATCTATCAAAAGTATACCCCATTAAATCCTCGCTATTGTTTTCACTTTTGAACCCATGTTTCAAGCACCTTCGATTTAACCCCATGATATGCCTACCCTAATTATACTCAATCACCAGCCCTATGATGGCACAGATGTAACATGGAATGCGTTAAGATTAGCCCGACAATTGAATAATGATGGCGTCGAAGTTAGATTATTTTTGATGAATGATAGTGTAGATTTAGCAAGAGATGGAATCACGCCGCCAGAAGGTGTTGAAGATATGGTTGCTATGACTAAGGATTTGATCGCTAAAGGAGTTTCAGTCAAGGTCTGTGGAACTTGCCAGCAAAGATGTGGAGTTCTCAAAGGCCAAGGCTACTATGACGGAGCCCATTACTCGACTATGGCTGAATGTTCGCAATGGGTACAATCCAGCGAGAAGGTCTTAACCTTCTAAATTATACAATAATCTTGAACTATTGAGAAAACAATAAATCAGCGATTTCAATCCCCCGACAATGTCTAAATTAAATTGGAACAAGATATGGAGATGGATTCATTTGGCTGCAGGCCTAATTTTGGTCATTTACCATTCTCGAATCGCATACGTAGAATATGGTTGGATGGATACTGCTTGGTCGGCTGATGTGGATAAATTTGTATCAACCACATTTATCTTCCTAGTAATGTGGACTGGATTAGCCAAATGGCCAGTCTATCCTTGGTATAAAAAGCGTCAAAACCGTAAGAAGCGAGAGGCAAAGGCNCAAGCTGCAGAATCAACTTCTTGAAANTAAAACATGGTGCGGGGAGCAGGATTCGAACCTGCGAACCGATAAGGAATGGGACCTAAACCCACCGCCGTTGACCAAGCTGGGCGATCCCCGCGCAACTCGATGGCGTAGTCACTTAGATTTGAATTAAACGCTTAATTCACAACATTAAATCCAGCAGAATTTATTACTTGTATAATCATTTCAGTGTTAATATTATGATCAGTAATAACAACTCCATTGTTTTCCTGGTGCGATATTTCAGCACTCAAAACTCCTTCAGTAGAAGTCAGTACTGATTTTAGTCTAGATGAACATCCGCCACAAGTCATGCCGGTAATTTTCAAGCGGTGCGTTATGCTTGACATGTGTTTGCTAATAATTGGAGTTATTTGATTATTCTTGAATTGGTTTCCACCAACGAAGGACCAATGAGTTTCCAACTACGCTAACCGAGGAAAGTGCCATTGCAGCAGCAGCAAAGGCTGGAGGTAGTAACATTCCATTAAACGGTAATAATACTCCCATAGCAAGTGGTATTCCTATTAGATTGTAGATAAATGCCCAGCCTAAATTTGTTTTAATTCTCTTCATAGTTGCTTTACCCAAATCAATTGAAGAAACAGCATCAATAAGGTCATTTCTAACCAACACGAAATCAGCCGCATCTAGTGCAATATCTGAGCCAGCCCCCATTGCTAGGCCAATATTNGCTTGAGATAATGCAGCAGCATCATTGATTCCATCGCCTAGCATTGCAACTATTTTCCCATCTTCTTGAAGAGTTTTTATTTCACTTGCTTTTTGATCAGGTTTGATATTAGCCACTACCTTTTCAATCCCGACTTCATTTGCAATGGAATCAGCTGAATATCTATTATCCCCAGTTAGCATAATTACATCTAATCCCATTTGTTTTGCCTTTTTGACTGCTAATTTGGAACTCTCTCTAATCCTATCGCTCATTTCAATCCAGCCAAGTAAACGGCTTCCTTGGCTTACAAGTGCTATAGAAACTCCTTTCATACTTGCTTTAACGAGGCTGGAATCTACTTCTGAAGAAATTTCTACACCCACATCTTCTATCAATTCCCTATTACCGATTGCAACAACTTTGTCATTTAATTTACCAACTAAACCCATCCCTGCAATTGTCCTAATATCTACAACATTGACTTTTTCAGATGTAACATTTGACCAAGACTTGTGAATGGCGGAAGCCAATGGGTGGTTTGATTCAGATTCAAGTGCCGAGGCTATTGAAAGAATCTCTTTAACTTCACAATCAATGATTTCTATATGGCTTACTCTCGGTTTTCCAGAAGTAATAGTCCCGGTTTTATCCATAACNAAAGTATCACATTTATGCGCCATTTCTAAAGCATCTATGCCNTTGATTAAGAGTCCATTTTTTGCACCTACTCCAGTACCAACAACTAGGGCTGTTGGAGTTGCCAAACCTAATGCGCAAGGACATGCAATAACNAGAGANGAAACCAAAACCATAATTGNTAATTCGAGATTTGAGTTCATCGGATTATCAATCATATCNCCACCNATTANGGCCCAAAAAATACTTGCTGAAACAGCAAAAATAACAACTAATGGGACAAATATAGATGCGATTTTATCGACCAACCTCTGNATNGGNGCTTTACCCATTTGGGCTTGTTCAACCAATTGAATTACGTTATTTATCAGACAATCAGTAGAAGGTTTNCTGGTTCTAATTACTACTGTTCCATCGAGAACTATTGTACCTGCAAGAACCTCATCTCCATCAGACTTTCTTACCGGGTATGCTTCACCAGTCATTGTTGATTCATCGATACTTGCTTTACAGTCGACTAATACCCCGTCAAGAGGAATCGTTTCACCTGCTAAAACTTTGACCAATGAGCCGGTAGAAATCAATTCAACATCTTTCATTTCAGTATCCATACTTTCAGAATCTAAAATTAGTCTAGCATTATTTGGTTGTAATTGCATTAAGGAATGAATGGCATCAGTCGCTCTAAGTTTGGCAGCCGCCTCCAAATAATTTCCAATCAATACGAATGCAATGATAAANGCTACACCATCAAAAAATACATGTTTTGCATTACTAATTACTGCTGGAAAACCGTCAATACCAGTTGATAATGTTACAAGTGTAGACCAAACAAATGCAACAGTCGTTCCAAGGTGAATAAGTACATCCATATTCGTCGAGCCTCGCTTTAGAGAATTCCAAGCATTTGAGTGAAAATCCCAACCGGACCAGAAGTATACTGGTATTGTAGCAAGCATTGCCAAAGATAGTCTAAGATCAAAAGAAGCGAAATCACCTAAATCTGANGANAACATAGTCAACCAAAGAGTTGGTACAGCTAGGATAATTGCAAGTAGCGCTTTTTTACTTTGGATATTGACTGCCTGTTTAGCAGAATCAGTAATTGAAAATGTTTTTTCAGGTATTTTTGCNTCAAATCCGCCCTGCTTGATTGCTTCAATTAGTGATTGAANCTTATNTTCANTGAGTGATTCGACATGAATCAGTGCTTTATTTAGTGGTAAATTTACTGAAACAGAAACAACATCAGTTTGATTGGAAATAATTTTTTCGACAGAGGCGACGCATGCACCACAAGTCATACCAGCAATATTTAGCCGTAGTTCCTCGCTCATGTTCTCACCCCGGTTACTTTGGTGCTAGGTCTAGAGAGCCGCTCCAGATATCGATGCCACGCAGACGACAGGGATAATGTTGACCTAGTCGAATAACAGGTTTTTCATCTTCCCAATTTTCGGAATCTGACTGGATTACATTTAATCCATGGGCATCTACCGATAATTGTCTTTTCTTGCCTAATTGTCTAAGGTGCATTCTACCTTGAATGGCCCCGTCATCATACAAGTCAAGGAATACCCAAGGTGTCCTTAATCCAACGATTCTTGCAGGCCATGATTTCTCACCAATCATAGGTGAATCTAGGTCTGTTTGGGTTCCGATTTCTCCACCTCTCAAAAGATGGATGTGGTAAGCATTTGCTACTAATTCCCATTCGATATATTTGGCAATTAANGATTGTTCAGTACAATGTTGTGAAAGTTTAGACACCTCATCTTCATCATGTTGCCATTCTTCTCCTCGCAAAAAAGATTTTAATTGTCTGTGAGCAATTAAATCGGGGTATCTTCTTATTGGGCTTGTAAAATGTACATATGCGTCAAGGTTTAATCCAAAGTGACCAGAATTTTCGCTCGAATAGGTCGCTCTTTGCATTAACTGAAATAATCCTTGATCAACAATCCTTCTAACAGTAGGGTCTAGTTCAGAGGCTTGTGTTTGCGCCTTCATTAGNGCATCGAGAATATTTTGTCTAGCNTCTGGGTCCAAAACATTTTGAAGATAACTAGGGCTATCGTCGTCATCATCACTAGAATCATCTTCCAANTCAACATCGATCCCGCCNCCAGAAGATTGTGCCCAAGCGCCCAATAAATTAGATAATTCTTCAGANTCACTCTGTCCATGAGTCTTGAGACTTGGCATTGGTAATTCAATATCTACGCCTAGCGCAGATAGTTTTGCATTTAGCGAAGAAACTTCTTCNGCATCAGGAGGGGAGTGGCAACGCCAAGGCAGGGGAGCCCCCTTACTTCCTAGTAAATGTCCGATAGCAGAATTGGTTGCAACCATAAAAGATTCAATCATTCTTGTNGCAGCATTTGGCCATTTTACTTGCACATTAATGCTATTTTCNCCATGTATTCTTGGACGCATTTCAGCATTGTGTATGTTTAACCGAATTTCCTTTTCTTGCCATGCAGCGGCCAAGTCAAACATTTCTTGGAATTCAGGATTGTCCAATGCATCCTCATAAGCCAAATTTTGTTTAACTCTAATTACTGCTTCATATGCTTTAGTTTCGGTAATTTTCTTATCGATAATCGACATTGAAATTACCATTGCTAATCTATCTACTCCAGACCTTAGAGAGCACAAATCATCTGCAAGGCGCGGGGGTAACATTGGAAGAACAGTGTGAGGTAAATAGACAGAAGTTGCTCTAGATCTGGCGGTTGAATCAAGCCGTGAAGAGGGGTGAACATAATTTGCCACATCNGCTATTGCAACCCAAAGAGTCAATTCTTCCCCCTCTCTAATTAGGCAAACAGCATCATCGAAATCTTTTGCATCATGCGGGTCGATAGTCACTAGTGGTAAATCTCTGAGGTCAGTCCTACCATTGGCAACTTCCTTGTCACCGTCCACTTCAGATAATTTTTCTGCCAATTCACATAATTTATCATCATATGAGTCAGGGAATGGATTTCTATTGTCCTTTCTACGCTTTGCAAGTCTTAGTTTTAATAGTTCAGCAGAAGTTACGACATTGTTTTGAAGCAGTAATAATGCAATACTAGGTTCATCATCATGAAATCTAAATCCTGTTCGTTTAGATGCGAATTTTTTAATTTCTTTTTGTAAATCGAAATTACCCCAAACCTGTAAATCATCATCTGTCAACAAAGTCAAATCCGTTGGTAACTTATCCCCTTTTAGAATTGCCAACCAAGTTTCTTCAATCAAGCCATATCTTTCTTCATCTAATCCAGCATCGAGAATAGGTGGTCCGGCTGTAATTCCACTAACATGACCAGTATATTTGGTAAAGAAAGATTGCCATTTTTGGATATTAGTTTTAATTTCTTCAATTACCGTATTATCTCTCACAATAATTTTCCTATTATCTTGTACAGTGAAGTACTGCCTATCTTTTCTAGCCGCTGCGAGGGTTTGACTTAATTCACCTCTAAAGACTCGTTCTAACTTCGGATCTCTAGCAAATCTAATTGTCATTTTTTCTTTCTCGATTATGAAATCAGCCAGCGACTGTAAATCCCATTCTTTTTGCCATAGCTGGGAATTATTTCCAAATAGTGAATTTAGCCGCTTCCACAACCTTTCACCTTCGGATAATTGGGGGCCTTTACGCTTGTTATGGCTTTTAGAACGCTTTTTGTTGCCCACTCAAATCCCACCTAAAGTCCCAAATCTCTTAGGTTAGCCAGCGCTTCTTGCTGCTCTTTTGATAACTCATCAATCTCTTTTAGTATGAACTCTAAGTCTAAGTCTCCATCCATATAGCCGGATTTAACCATCCTTCTACGGCCACCAATTTCTGAATTAGGTGCAATATTCAATAATCCTTCTTTGCCTGTAGGTAAAGTTACTTTCACTTTTCCTCCCAGGAGCAATGTAGAATAGGGGACCTGAACTTCTTGAACTAGAATCTCTCCATCCCAGCTCCTACCTTCTCCAGCATCGATTCTTACAGTCAGTAGAACGTCCCCAGCATCACCTTCGGGATGGTCATGACCTTGGCCTTTGAGACGTTTAACAGAACCATGCTTAACTCCAGGATTCAATTTTGTTTTCAAGGTAACAGATTTTGCTTCCATTGTACCTAATTGATTCGGTTTTAATCTTTTGAAAGTAAATGAGAAATCGCCACCATTTTCAGCCTCAGCCATAGTAATATCTAATCCGACATTTATGTCGCTCCCTTTGGGTCTAGTTTGCCTTCTAGGTCTTTGACCGCCTTGGAAAGANGGGTTGCCNCTCATTCCGCCGAATTGAGGGCCTCCTCCCATTCCCCCGCCAAACATTTGTCCTAGCATATCTTCGAAACCTTGTCCACCNCCCATTCCNCCGAATGGAGAGCCTCCCCTCATGCCCCCTCCGAACATATTTGCCATCTGCTGTTGTTGATCAAATTCTCTTCTCGACTCAGCAGTTCCAATTTTTTCATATGCTGATTGAACTTCCTTAAATTTAGCCTCAGCACCGGCATCTNCGGGGTTTCTGTCAGGGTGNAATTGTCGNGCCTTTTTACGGAATGAACGCTTGATTTCACCGTCACTGGCATCTTTGCTTACGCCCAAAACTCTGTAGGGGTCTTTTTCCGCCATCATGCTGGCTTCTAATGCACTCCCTCATCAACCCTCGCAGAGGTTGGAAAGACAAAATTTGAGACATTTCACAAACTGATTTTAGCCGACGCGGTTATATTGGGTGGATATTTGGGGTGACAAGCCAGAGGTTATACCATGTCGAGTGAAACGTCCGAAAAGCGTTCTTTTGAAGAGAGAGTTCAGGACCGTCAAGATTGGATTGAGTCCCAATTTAGACGTATTTCCAGAGGTTCATGGGCTAGAATTATTCGTATGGCGCGAAAGCCATCCGCTCAAGAATTCAAACAAACCAGTATAATTTGTGGAATTGGTTTGTTCGTTCTAGGAGCAATCGGGTTTGGATTATTGGTACTTATGGATAATTTCTTCCCNTGGTTGATACATGATGTCATCGGTATCGGCAATTGAGATTTGGAGAGATAGTAATGGTAGAAGCATTTGTTGCATTTGTTCGTTTTGAAGAAAAGTTATTGTTGATGCGTAGGAATAAATCCGATGGAGATTTTCCTTCGTTATGGGATGGAATNTGGGGTGTTGCAGATACTCAAGAAGAAGTTCTTGAAAGAGTAGCAGAATCTACCGGATTGCCCGTTGAATCTCTACATTATCACAGTACTGGACCCGAAAGAGGAATTGATATGGGCCGTTCTTTAGTCGATGTAATGCCAATTCTAGTCGTATCTTCTTCAGATGAAGTTGAGGCATCTGGAAGATATAGTGAACACCAATGGATTGANCCNGGTGAACTTCAAAAATATAATTGTATATTTTCTAATATTGATATGGAAAATGCAAANTCNTTATTCCGTGAAATGTATGGCTCAGTNGGNTCTTTCCTATACATCGTAAAAACTGCAATAGGTTCTGAACAAAGAGTTGCTGATGAAATGTATGCAAGGTTNCANGGTAGTGGTTCATTGACTGCTCTTCAAGGCGANGTAATGTCTATCCTACATCCTACTGGGATGCGAGGATATCTATTCGTAGAATCCAGTGCTCTTCATCATGTTGAGAAATTGATTGGTCGTTCAGGTGGCCGTGACCCAGCAGCCCGAAGAGGACTTAATCAAACNCCTTTGAAGAATGCTAANACTGTTTTACCNGGTGAAGCTCCTTTGGCAGATATCTTGCCNTACTTNGAGCCAAAGGCTGTTACAGCAGGNATAGAAGTCGGTTGTATCGTAGAAATAGTTACAGGAGCATTCAAAGGCGAGAAAGCCAGAATCACAAGCGTTTCAGATACTAAGGAAGAAGTTAGCATGGAGTTGTACGAACAATTGATTCCAATGACGGTTAACATGCGNGGAGATCACGTNAGAGTNATTGAAAGAGTCGAATAATACATTTGACANAGAAAAACTCATCTTTTTGATGGTATATATATGCAAANATTATATGNAAAGTNGCATTTATANTGTTCATGAGTGATAGAAACTTAACACCATACATGCTTGCCGGGGGACCAATATTACTGATGGTAGCTTTTTTTAGCTGGCCACAGACTTCAGAAATCGGAACAGATGCGACTGATATTCTGTTTNNTGAAGANAGAATGCCATTAATGGTGATGCTTGCTATAGCAACAATTGGTATCGTCGTTATGTTTGGCGGACTTTACTTATTAGTACAACAAATGAAGAAGGGTGCTGGAGAAATGCANAAGCAAATGCTTACNATNGCAGGNATGTGTATAATCGCTGCNTTNGCCTTGTTTATGTCTGGNTTTGGCGGCAATGTAAATGCCATCAACGCAATAGACTTTGAAATTGATCCTGANGATGATCAGGCTTGGGAANATGAGGCAGANCAAGCGGTTTCTGTTCGAGGTTCTTGGGATGCTTCTAACTCCGGATGGGCAATGATGCCTGTTATGTGGGGCATGGCTATGATCATTGTCGGTATGACTGCATTTATGATGCAAAAACCATCAGGAATGGACTACATGTGGTCATTACTAATGCCTGTTGGACTTGGATTTAGCCTTGCGCCAATTCTCAACAATCCAGCTTATTTCGATATGATTTTCCCAGTAACTATGCTAACTCATATCGTTATCGGTGGCCTAATGATAGCAGGTAAAGTTACAGCACCTGGTTCAGCCGGTAATCCGGAAGTGACTGAATGATTGATACAATTCTAAACCCTCAAGTTTGGTTGGTTTTAGTCGTACTTGGTCATACCATACCTGGAGTTATAATACCAACGAATTGGGCAAATGACACAGCAAAAATGGTAGCGGGTTGGATGCTTTTAACCTCGGTTACCTTGATTTATGCTGCAGTTTGTTTAGACGGCGAGGAACAGGCTCGACTAGCGCTTGTAATAGCTGGACCAGTTTGGATTTGGTTTGTAGTGTGTGTATCTCAAGGGTTCGAGTATACCTTGGGTAAGGAACCTATGACGATGAATTGGAAGGATAATGCCCCGCCAATAGTACTTTGGGGCATGCTTGCATTAACAGGATTATTGAAGTCTGGTTGGATTTAAGGATTAGAGGGTGATTTAGATGGAACAACTAAAGAAAATACTGAACCCTAAAATTTGGCTCCTTATTGTTGCTTTTGGACATACTCTGGCCACTATTCTTCCTGTATTGAGCGATAAAGG
>PADF01000057.1 GCA_002702945.1 Methanobacteriota archaeon | reverse complement strand
TGGTTTATCGCTTTCTAAATCCTCAAAATGTAGCGAATCTTTCATCGATGTCAAACAAAATTCCCATTCTGGCCAGTTATCCCATGGTTTTTTCTCAGCAATATTATGTTGATTATAGGCAGCGAAAATTCCAAAGAATTCTTCAGGCTTATCTAAATCAGTATCATAATTTATCAAATCTTCAGGCGATTTGTATCCATTATCTTCAAACCATTGTAGATTTATTTCTTCATTATTTTTTATTTTTTTATTTTCTTTTTCTTCTTTCATTATTATTCCTCCTAATTTGGCAGGGGCGCCGGGAGTCGAACCCGGATCTGCAGAGTCGCATTCTACTATGCTGTCCATTACACCACGCCCCTATTTCTGAAGACGAAGGTACTCGGATTCGAACCGAGGTCCAAGGATTCGAAATCCTTGATGCTATCCGCTACACCATACCTCCAAGCTTCAGTATGCAAAGAAAATACAACATCTATGAAAAAAATCAAAGATGCATCATTTACAATGCAAAACGTACCGATCACGCTATCAGCGATGACGGAGGGCCCGAATCAACGCAATTTGTATGTCGAATCTTGTTGCCCTCATATTACTCACCATTCCGGTACAGGCTACCATAATGTGACCACCGTAAAAAAACTTTCGGTCAAAATAGGCTAATTTAAGCCTAATTTTGCACAAATAACTGAACTCTGAATAAAAAATAACACATTATTAGTGATTATTTTACTTCAACCATAGGTCTACTTGCGCCGCATACAGGACATAACTGGTCATCGCTATCACCATAATCATGCTTACAAGCAGGACATGTTGAAGCAAGTTCTAACTTGCCCATACTTTCTACACCTTCTCCTTGTAATGAGATGTATCCGCTATCGATATTTCCAATCATATACTTCCCTGCTCCACCTATTCTAAGTAGAACATCTGGAGGCAAAGTAACTGTACCTGTATCATCGATAATAAGTTCTCTTCCTTCTGATAAGTCTTCAACATCAACTCCTTCTCCATGTTCAGCAACAAATCTTCCATCTCTAAGTTCAAGAGAGCGATTAGCAAATGCTGCAACTTCTTTTGAGTGAGTAACTATTAGGAATGAGACACCATCATTTTCATGCAAGTCCTTGAACAGAGCAAGAACCTCTCGACTAGTTACAGGATCTAAAGCTCCTGTTGGTTCGTCTGCTAGAATTAATCTAGGATTTGTAATCAATGCCCTAGCAATAGCTACTCTTTGCTGCTCTCCACCGCTTAATTTCATCGGCAAAGCCTTTGCACGATGTAAAATACCGAGTTTATCTAACATCTCATCAGCTAATTTCAATGCTTTTCTTGATGAGACTCCTTGATGTCTTAGTGGTTGAGCGACATTATCTCTTGCATTCATATTCGGAAGTAAATTTCCTTCTTGGAAAATAAATGAAACTGTCTTCTGTCTGAGATGAACCAGTTCTGGGCCGCTCAATCGAGTCATGTTTTTTCCAGCAAGGAAAACTGACCCTGCGCTCGCCTTCATCAATCCGCCAAGGCACTTCATGAGAGTTGATTTTCCTGAGCCAGATGGCCCTACAACAGCAATTGCCTCACCTTGTTTCACATCGATGTGAAGACCTCGAAGAGCAACAACGTTTCCATCTTCGGCCTTAGATTCATAGACATGATACAATGCTTGTGCTTTTAGAATACTATCAACCATTCTTACTCCCCCTTCAAGACCATTGCTAGGTCTGACTTTAACGCTCTACGTGTGGTGACAAGTAGCGCCATTACCACGGCAGTAAAAACAGAAAGTGAAACAAAACCAAGTTGCAGCCAAGGATAAACTAACTCTCTCCGTATACTTGTAGAAGTTCCACCAAATATTCCAAAGATAAATCCAAACACATCAAAGAATCCATTGAAAGAAAATGCTAGACCAATTCCAAGAATCAAACCTAGAACCATGGAGACCATAACAATAGATAAAATCTCAAACAGTACTAATCGTAAAATTTGGTTTGGACTGGCTCCAATTGCTTGAAGAACTGCTAATTCTTTCTTCCTTTGGTTGAGTACCAATGATAAGAATACGAAACTAGAAGCAACTGCGGCTATACTAGCAACTACGAATTGTAATGATAGAAGTCCTGGTGTTCCGAAAATCAAACCTCCATTTCGTTCAACTGTTTTATGTTGGCTNGCCCAATCAACTACTCCAGCAACTCTAGAGTCTGCTTCGATATTAGANCCGAGAGTTTCTAANTCCTCACCTTCAACTCCTTGAACCTTGAATATCCATGTAGTAGAATTATGGCTAGATGTTCTATTCTCACCAACTAAACTTCTCCATGAAGATTCACCAATTATCAGCTCGCTATCTATCGTNGTCTCAGGGATTCCTGGAATATAGTTGTGAAGACCCATATATTCTAGTGTGATATTATGAGGTGTTACAATGAATTCAACTTGCACTCCTGCGGCAAAAATTGGTGCTGCTAATGGAGTAGGAATAAACGAACCTCCTGAAGCACATCCAGTATCATTAGCCATACTTTCATCTGGACAGGTTGCATTACCAAGAATTGCTTGTGAGAAGTCNACTTCACCGAATAATCCAGCCATATTTGCACCACTAAGGTTTGCTTGAACCATGGACCCTTCTGAAAGTTCAACAATAATTGTGTTTACTAAATTAGTATCTTGAAGATTAGCATTATCTAAATTAGTGTCTACTAATATCGACTCACTGAGGTTTGAACCTTGAAGATTTGTTCCAGATAAATTTGCACCACTGAAGTCTAGACGGCTGAGATTTCTATAACTCAAATCTTGTCCTGAAAAGTCAACACCACTTAGGTCTAGATTCATCAATTCTGAGTATTCTATGAATAGTTCAAATGGATCGAGATCATCTGTACTATCAATAAACCTGAATGAAATCTCATCCCAAGTAAATTCTAATCTCTCAAATTGATCATCGCCATCTTCCAAGAGAACGTCATCTAAATTGCCATCTTTACCGCTATCTGAACCTGCAATTTTCAAAGTATAAGCCGAGTCTTGACCTGCAGTAAAACCAAGGTTAGAATATGCATCTAAAGCATCTGAAACATCCGTTCCCGGGATAGATTGTTCGTTCCACTTCAAAACTTCATCACTATCGTCAAGTATAACCCAAGTACGTAGAGTATCACCACCATCNGATGGTTTTAACAAAATACTTGGGACTGTCGTAGCGACCGCAGTGGCACTACCATCGTATATCTCATTAAAGATAGAAAGTGCTTGTGACTGGTTTTGAGGATTTTCAAAAGTAACTTGAACATCTGAACCAACAGTGGCATCTACAGTTCTTTCATCGACAAGAGTTCCAGTATATCCTTGTACTGCGGCCAAAGTTACAATTGAAAGTGTCAATAACATAATTACTGCTAATCGATTGACTGATTCAGTTGAACCTGAACCTTTCAAACCTCTCTTAACATCTTTCAAAAGTGGTGAACGTCCGAATAATAATTGCATTATTTGAGGTCCTTTTGCTCCAATTCGTCCTAGCAGTAATGCCCCTCCAATCCAAAGTAGGAATGGTCCAAAAATTCCAAGAAGACCTTCAAAGAAGAAATTCGAGACTATTCCATCTTCACTACCATTCATTTCTAGCCAAGTATCTATGACTGAAATCAATCCAAAAATGAAACATAACCAATGAAGCCATCTCTTTGGTTCAGCGGCTTGCATTGTACTTTTTACTCCCTCTTCGATTTCTAATTCAATGAATTTCTGTGAACGCTTCCTNCCGAAAAGAATCGCAAGACCAAGNGTAGAAAGTGCAGTAAATATTGTAGAACCTAAACTTAGTGCAGGATCAATATCATATTCTCCAGTCCTAAATTCCATGAATCCAACTGCTGAAAGAACAATAGGTACAGAAAACATTGCTAAAAGATAACCTGCAATCCAAGCAACTGAGGAAAATACAGCTAATTCTAACAGAACCATCCCTTGAAGCCCAGCGCTGTCAGCACCAATAACTCGATGAATACTAATCTCTTTACGACGTTGCTCAAGTGAGAGTATCAACCCATAAACAAGGACTGCCAAGGACATTACAACAATTGGCACCATGATTATATAATCAAAAGTTTGAATCAAACCAAGGAAAATATTGAGGAAAGTAATGGTTCCTCCAACGATATCNGTATAAAATAATTCTACTCCTTCTGAAGTATAGTTGTCATCCATAATATCGCTCTTCAACACATTAAGCCAATCTTGGGCATCTGCAGTTGATGAAGTTGGCAACTGACTTCTATCGATTGTAACTCCAAGATACATGTGGTCATAATCCATCAAAGTCGCTCTCTGGCTTTCATCAAGAGCGGTCCAAGTAGTAAATATTGGATTTGGCGCGAGAGTAGGATTTCCTAAATCCCATGGTTGATAGATTCCTACAACAGTCATATTTGTCATAATAATCGATTGACGACAGTATATTTTCCCATTTGGAGATGCTGAAGCCACACCAGAACATGATTCAACTAATTCTACTCCACCAGAATCGAAGAATTCGCTATCGACTACGTAAACAAATTCTACAGTTTCTAACACATCTCCGACTTCAGCCTTCGCTTGCGAAGCAATATTAGATGGTAAAATTACACCTCTTTGTGAAGACATGTTTTCAGGCGTTGGCCATTCTCCTTGACCTTGGATNATTCTTTCTCCATATCTACTTGCCAATTCTCCATCGAAAGCCTCTGGACCCATTAATCGAATTGAACGCATGTCAGAAATCGGTGGTCCACCGTCATCGAGCTCAACATATTGGAAAGTCACATTGAGCCAATATGGATTTTGATCATCGGTTATAGCCCTCATTTCAAGTGGTTGGGCAAAGACAAAATCTTCATTGAAAAACCCACCACTATGGATTCCTTGACGTCCAAAAATTAGAGCACAATCACTCAACTCCTCAGAATAAGTTTCCATTAATTCTGAACAAACATTCTGCATTGTAGTAGTATTATTTGACCAGCCAGAAGCCCCTTCAACCGGTTCGCGTGCATATTCAATCTTAGCATCTATTGGCTCACCGCTAAGTGATTCATCGAAGAAAATCTGAGAAAGTCCAACTCCATATGAAAGTACAGTTGTGATTACTAAAGAAGCAAGGAAAACTCCTGCAACAACGGCTAGTCCTCTTTCTCTTCCTCGCCAAGCACTCTGTGAGGCAAGTCTGATATTTTCTGGAGCATCACGAACTCTTCTACGCCACCTTTCGATGAAATTTATTTTAGGAACTTCTTCAACAGTGAATGCATCAAAAGTTTCCTCTGTAGATTTAGAACTCACTCTTCTTCACCTTCTGTTTCATCAATGCCCCAAGCACTTCTTATGTCAGATGCTTTTGTTTTTCCATCGGTCAATAGTAGCATTCTGTCTGCATTTGAAGCAAGCTCTGGGTCGTGGGTTACCATAAGAATAGATATCGGATTTTCTTCATCATGGCATANATCTTTGAATAATTGNAANACNTCTTTTCCACTGGCNATATCTANNTTNCCNGTNGGNTCATCAGCAAGAAGTAATGGACGATTTCCGGCAATAGCCCTAGCGATTGCGACTCTTTGCTGCTGACCTCCAGATAATTGCTCAGGAATATGATGCATTCTATCTCCNAAGCCAACTCTTTCCAATGCTTCCGCTGCTCTAACCTCTGCTTCTTTAGATTCTGTTCCCGATAACTCTAGAGCCATCGCTACATTATCCAATGCGGAAAGATGATTCAATAAATGGAAATCTTGGAAAATCCAACCAACTAATTCTCNACGGATATCGACAACATTTGAAGGACCTTTTAGNCCATAATCTCTNGATTTCAGAGTGATTTTTCCGCCATCACCAGGCAATAAGCCACCGATTATGTTGAGAAGTGTAGACTTACCGCAACCTGATGGCCCCATCAAGGCGACAAGTTCGCCAGTTTTCATTTTCATATCTATTCCTTTTAGAACTTGGAGTTTATTTGACCCCATGCCAAATGTTTTGGTAAGTTGTTCGATTTCCAGCATGATATCCACTAATAAGCAGCATCATTAGGTTTTCATATATATATGAATGTTTCAAGATGTCATCTAAGGGCTCTTTTCATTCTTCTATGAAACAATGGTGGAATGAGTGCTGTCCAGAACATTATGTAGTATCCATTTGGCAGTTGAGGGGACTCGTCGTGCACAGATAAGTCATGATAAGGTGTACTAGATCTTAGGTGATGCGAAGGATGTAAAGGCAATTCCATTAAAGTCCATCTAGACCATCGATGTCTACTTTCCCAAGCATGAGATGCATTCGCTCTTTCATCCATTCNACGTGACAGACCATAATGTTGTAAATAATTGACAAATTCTAGTAAGAAAATCGCAACAATTGCCTGTCCAATAAATGCCAAGAAGATAACCTCTGAAAACAAAAATAACGAGATTAGCAATACTGCTTCAACCAAAAATGAGATTCTTACATCTTTTGGCCTAGCTTTGTAAGCACCCTTTATTTGAAGTGGAATTGTACGCAAAAAATGAAAGTATACATTTCTGCCAATTGGTGCGGAGGTTGGGTCTATTGGGCGCGCCCAATGTTTGTGATGTGTATGATTATGTTCTACAGTGAAATGCAAATAATTTACACACAATAAATCAAGTCTAGCAAGCCACCAACTGAAGGATTTAGGTTTCCTATGACCTAATTCATGAGCAGTAATAATACCTGATGCACCTGAACTAAACCCTACAGATATCACCCCTAACCACAACAACGGTTCTTGAGGGAAGGTCAAAATTTTCCAAAACAATACAATTATTACGATTGGAACTAAAAAGCCATGAATATGTACAATAATATCAAACGGACGACGACTATCTACTGAAGGAACTTCAGAGCTAGTTCCTGAGATATAATCTAGAATTGGATACAATCCAAGAGCTAGGTAAATAGTCGAACCCATCCACCATCCGCCAAGATAGATACCTAGTATGGTAACTAGTGGCGTAAGTAATCCAAGAAGATGGTATGCCCACCTGACCATGTCACACGATAGACCGGTCAGTTAAGGAGGTTAGTATTATCAGAATCAATTCTTACGACTAAAAAATCTTGTAAACCAGGAAGGTGCAAATCTAATGCCACTACGAAATTGTTGCGATTCAAGAACGTTTTCAATATATTGATCTAAGTATTCGTCCATCAGTTTCCACCTCTAATTCCATACATCCCACGGCTACTAGGAACAGCACGAAAATCGGACATAGCCTGTACAACTCTGTCAANCCAGCTGGTAAAAATACCATTCCTGTAAATCTGTTTTTCCATTATTTCTTCAACATAATTATCTAATTCTTTATCCATATTATCCGCCTCAGTTGTTTTTGTTTCTTCAGTGTAAATTAGGAACCCGCACTATATTAATAAGCGGTAACAAAGCCAACACATAGGTGTAAAAAATAAAGNAAGTGTAGTAAAAACAACTTTAGCACAAATGCCATTTACTAATCAAACAGTCGTTACTTTAGTTGGATATAATTCGTATTTTCTATCAATTAAATTATGCGCGCCATTGATAAAAAGATTACCGTAGGGTAGTTTATCCGAGCCTAACCCGACACCACTTGTGGGACAGAGGAAGACGGCTAAGGAGAGTGTGCCAAATGGGTATGGACTTAGCATTAAAAGCAAAATTGCAGAAGCAGAGATACCACATTGTTGGGGAACATGGTGGAGTAAAAACCTGTCATTGGACCAAAGAATCTCTACTTAGAGACAGGCAATGTTACAAAGGAAAATTCTACGGCGTTCAAAGTCATAATTGTATGCAGACTTCTCCAGTCGTTGATCAATGTAACCTCGCCTGCACATATTGTTGGAGAGAGCCGCATATGGACACTCTTGAGTTGACTGACCAAGACCCGATGGAACTATTGTATGAATCTGTTAGAGCACAACGTAGATTACTCTCTGGATTTGGTGGCAACCCAAAAGTCCCTAGAGAAAAATGGCTNGATGCTCAGAATCCTAAACATGTTGCTATTTCTTTGAATGGTGAACCTACACTGTACACTCGACTGGCTGAGTACATGGACTTGTGTCACAAACATGGCATGACTACAATGCTTGTAACAAATGGTACCTTCCCCAAGGTATTAGAAAATCTAGATACCTTACCAACTCAACTCTATGTTTCTGTCGATGCACCAAATAAGAAGGTCTTCGATGAGGTATGTAAGCCAAAGTGGAATTCTAGAGCATGGGAGCAATTCGAGAAAACTATCGATTTACTACCATCATTAGATACTCGAATTGTTTGCCGACATACATTGATGAAAGGTATCAATATGAGTGATAAACACATTGAACAGTTCGCTGCTTTAGATAATAGAGCAGAACCAGATTTTATTGAGAACAAAGGATATGTTTTTGTTGGACATAGTAGAGAAAATCTAAGTGCCGAAAATATGCCAAGTCATGATGATATAATGGATTTCTCGGCGAAGATTGCTCCNCTTACTGGAAGAAAAATTCTATCCGATTCAAAGCCTAGTCGGGTCGCTCTTGTAGGTCATGAGATAACACCGATTCCAATCCCTGAACCAACTATGTTTTTCCCGGATGACCTAGGAATTGCGCCATCAGTGAAGCATCTTCCAATCATTCAATAATTGGAAAAAAAACTGGCTCATCTCCATGATTCCATTGCTTATACTTCTTCATACAAATTCCAAATTCTAAACTCTGCAAATTACTGGAAAGCCATTGATGTACATTATTCCAGTCTTGTGAATCAAACCAATCTCTATCATGATTAGCAAATTGACGAACAAATGGGAAAAGAGCATCGCTTAGAGCTGTGGTCATTCCAGTATTTCTAAGAAAATCATCTAAATCTTTGAGATAACTCGATGCTTCTTGACGATGATGAAGGCCGTCAACATTATCATATCGATTAGGATATTTGTATCTATCAAGGTGATATTTGAATTCATCATCATTTCTTGACACCCACTCGCTTTCAATATCACTGAGGTCCCAGTCAAGTACATGCTGCATAATTTCAAGACTTTCTTCAATAACGCTACCATCNGATAACTGGAGCACTGGAACTGTTCCTTTCGGTGAGATTTCCATCATGTGTTGAGGTCTATCGCGAAGAACAACTTCACGATGTTCAACCCGATAATCGACTCTAACTATTGACATCCTTGCTCTCATTGCGTAAGGACATCTTCGAAAACTGTACAAAATTGAATCTTTGGACATTTCCATTTCTCCATCATTCTGGAGGTGTCGGAGGGGCATATCCTCCATCTACTGCTTCTTGGACTATTTTCATATCCGAATCAACCATCATTGCAACTAATTCTTCAAATGATGTTTCGGGGACCCACCCCAATTCTTTCTGAGATAATGATGCATCACCAATCAACAAATCAACCTCAGCAGGACGGAAAAATTTNGGATTAGTTCTAACTCTAANTTCGCCTTCTTGATCAGTAGCGATAGTATCAACTCCCTCTCCTGACCATGTCAAATTCATACCAACATGAGAGAAGGCGAGTGATATCATGTCTCTGACACTATGTGTTCTTCCAGTTGCAACTACATAGTCTCCAGGTTTGTCTTGTTGAAGCATTCGCCANTGCATTTCAACNTANTCTCCAGCAAATCCCCAATCTCTCTTCGCTTCTACATTTCCAATCCATAAGCATTCATCAAATCCATGAGCAATTCTTGCAGCAGTCATTGTCACCTTTCGAGTGACAAACTCAAGTCCTCTCCTTGGACTNTCATGNTTNAATAGAATNCCAGTACAAGCAAACATNTCATATGATTCACGNTAATTCCTAGTAATCTCAAAAGCGAAAACTTTCGCACACCCATATGGNGACCTAGGGTGGAAAGGTGTCTTCTCTGTTTGAGGCACATCTCTTACCTTTCCATATTGTTCTGANGANCCNGCTTGATAAAATTTACACGCAGGAGCATGCTTACGAATTGCCTCAAGACATCTTAGAGCACCTAGTCCTGTAATGTCCGCAGTCATCATNGGNGACCTCCAAGATTCNGGAACAAAGGACATTGCACCTAAGTTGTAAAATTCTTCAGGCTGAGTGGTTGATACAGCATTATCTATCGAATTTTGATCTGCTAAATCGCCATTCATCAAATGAAAATTATCATTATCAATCAAGTGATTGATTAAACTTCTACCTAGAGCAGGTTGGGATACTCGCCTAACTAAACCATAAACAGTATATCCCTTTGAAAGTAATAATTCTGCAAGATAGGAACCATCTTGGCCAGTTACACCGGTAATCATCGCCACCTTGCCGGACATGAACCTGCGTAGGCATTCACCTTTTCAAATGTCGGCGAAGATTTCTGGTGTTAATTGTTTAAATGCTGTAGAATTGATATGCTTGCATGTCTAGTGATAATAATCATCCTATTCTAACCATTATTGGTGCAGGAGGGATTGGAAGTCAAACCGTTGACCTCCTAATTCCAGCACTCAANAGAATCAATCAGAGGTGTGAGATTATAATAATGGATGGAGATATTGTTGAAAGTACTAATTTAGGACATCAAAAATATACTGAATCAGATATCGGAAGTTCGAAAGTAAAGTGTTTAGAAGCAAAATATTCCTCTTCNAAAGATGATGGTGTAATTGTTAGAGGTGTAGCAGAAAACTTTCGTCAACTCAATCAATTGAAGGANNCGGATTTAGTGATTATTTGTGTCGACAGACCTGAACCAAGAAGACTAGTTCACTCATTAGAGATTCCTTGGATTGATTTGAGGTGTGGGGGTGATGGGTATCTAGTCATGTCTTCAGAATCAGAAAAAGAACTAGTTGCACAGATGACTCCTGACCATGAACCAAAAAGTTGTCAACATGATGGTGCGCTGGAAATTGGAAATCTAGAGTTTGGATTTGCTATCGCTGCTTCNTATGGAGCACAATGGGCATTACAACAACTTAGAAATTGCCCTGCACCTATTCAAAGTATGGGATCGATGAATTTTGGACAATTGAGTTTTCCAAAAATAAACAAAAAACAGAAGGTGATACAATGATAGAGATACCAAATTTAGAACAATTAGGAATAACACAGAATCAGTGGTTTGATGTTTGTGAATTGGCAAAGAGGAGAGATGTAGAAAGTCCGGTACTGCTTGAGGTTCAAAGAAATGCATCTTCATTAGGTAGATGGGATATTGTATACTCATTGTCACTACTTGCTGGCCTTGAAACCTCAGTTCTAATCGATAGTGAGGATAATGTTTCAATAGATTGGGGAGATCCTGGAAGAGTGATTCTCAAAGCCCCTCATGGTTTCATGGCGCCATTCAAACTATGGGTTCACACCCACCCTGGTTTCATGGCATATTGGAGTTCGACAGACACTAATAGCTTAGCATTAGGTTCAATGATAATTGAAACAGCACTAGTACTTGGGGCTCCAGGAATCAAGAGAACTAGGAATTCTACATTTTGTACATTCGAAGAAGATAGTGAAAGAATTTCACAATCTGGACCACTAAATCAGTGGACTGATGAGGAAATTGTTAACTGGAAACAGTGGTATATCTCATTAGAAAAAAATACTTTGATGGAGAAGATCGTATGACTGGAGTAAGGGAACCAAAAGATGAAGAAGAATTAGCGAAGGCAAGACTGGCTATTCTAAATGGTAAAGGACAAACAATCGAACAGGTAATCACAGATATGATTCATGAAAGACCAAATCGTGAATTAGTTGAAGCTGTAAGAAATGGAATTAAATTAGCTCAAGAAAATCAAGAACAGTTAAACCTNGAAGAATTAGTACAAAGTATAGTTTCAATGCAGANAAAGTGGGCTTAATCAAGAATTATTGTACGTAGGTCGNCGTCCTTCTATCAGAGCAGATAAGCCTTCTAGTGCATCATTTGTTGCAAATATGTCATGTAATTTTGACAATTCCATATCCAACCCATCAGCAAGTGAATTACTTGCAGTGGCATCGATCAAATCACTAGCCATAGAAAGAGCAATTGGTGCAGTGAATTTGAGATTCTTTAGTTGTCTNGAAATTAATTTATCTTCACTATCAAAGCCTTCAGGGCATTTTCCTTGAAGTAATGATTCCATATTCTTGTCACTGTAAAATTGTGCAGCAAAATTTGCAATCTTACTATCTTGTTTTGCAGGCTTGCCTGGATATTTATTGTCTGGTTTTCCAAGTTTTGAACAACTAGATACACACGACTCTACGGCTGAAATTTCTACAAGATGAGTCAGTAATCCTAAGTCAAAAGCAATATCAGNAGTCATGAAATTTCCTGCNAAAACNGCCCATCTCGCTGCAGGAATACCACAAATCTTTGCAGGTCTTTGTGAACCACCNAGACCTGGATAAATTCCTATCGATGTTTCAGGGAATCTAAATTGAGTTCTTCTAGTTCCAATTCTATAATCGCAACTTAAAGCCAATTCAAGACCTCCGCCTAATGCTAATCCTGTAGTTAATGCAACTGTAGTCTTAGAGGAGTTTTCAATTGAATTCAACATCTTATGACCATTTGCAGTAAACTCATAGATATCATCGATTGANTCTGCTCTAATCTTGTCAACAAAGAATTTCACATCAGCACCAGCAACAAATGCTTTCCCAGCACCATCTATTACTATTGTATNAACTGAGTCATCAGNATTNACCTTATCGATTGCTTTAGTAAGTTGGTTAACCACTGTTTCATTCAAAGCATTCATTGCTTCTGGTCTATTTATTGTTAAAGTTGCAATTCCATTAGAGATGTTTGTATCTACATAAGTAAAATCCCAAGGCTGATTTGAAGACGCTTGTTGCTTGAAAAATTCTGGAACTTCCCACGAACTACTACCTTCTGAAAGTTTACATAATTCAGCATATGATTCNGCCATTTGATAGGCATTACCTACACCTATTCTATTCATCAATTCGAAAGGACCTTTGGCCCATCTAAGACCAACTTTAGCCCCTCTGTCTACATCTTCCATAGAGCATACTCCTTCTTCAACAATTTGTGAAGCAACTCCAAATACTACACCNTAAAGACGTTTTGAGATTATATCATATTGTTCGCTGGAATATTCTTTTTCATCTGAAATTTCCCATTGTTGATTTGATTCAATCAAGTCTCTTAGATTCTTAGCACCAGTATATCTCGAAGTCTCAAGTTGCTCTGCTAAATAATCGGTTGAATGTAAAGCGATAGGAGGTCCTGTTAAATTCATCAAACCAAAAGGACCCAAGCCAATTTTGAATGCTTTACAGGCAGCGGCATCTATTTGAGCAGCACTAGCAACACCCTCTTGAAGTAATAAACAGGCTTCATTTAACCATGGTACAAAGAATCTGTTAACAACAAATCCAGGTCTATCAGCACACACAATCACAACTTTACCTAACATCTTACAGTATTGGACTACTTTGTCAACAGTTTCTTGACTTGTTGACTTTGCTGGAATTACTTCAATCAACCTATTTTTTGCTGGGTGATAAAAGAAATGCAGCCCAACAAACCTGTCAGCTCTTCCTGTTGCTTCTGCNAATTCATTAACAGAAAGTGACGANGTGTTTGATGCNAGAATTGTTTCTGGTCCACAAACTTCGTCTAANGTNTTGAATACTGCGGTTTTGATATCAAAATCCTCGAAAACTGCTTCAATAACTAGGTCTGTATCAGAGGCTGTATTTTCAACTCCTATNACTCCAGAAATTCGATCTTTGATATCTTCGACTTGTTGNGGAGAAAAAATCCTTCTTTCGACNGCCTCTGACAAGAAATCTGAAATTATTCCTTGGCCTCTTTCAACCCATTGTTGCTCTCTATCTACCATTTGGACATCAAATTCTTCTTGTGCAGATTTTTGAGCTATACCTGAGCCCATATTTCCGGCGCCGACAATNGCTACACTTTGAATCGGTTGCATAAACTGCCGAATTGAAGCCCGCACATGAATAATGCGGAAAATTGCACACGGAAGCGAGCAACGCTTTATCTATTAAATTAAAGACGANGGCTTATGGAAATAACACGACAGTTCATTAGAACATTCGTCATAATTGTTGGAATTTTAGTACTTTTATCATATGTTTATGGGGTTTCTAAATCTGATGATGCTACAGCACTTTGGGGCGGAATACCNCTTAGTTGGACTAAATTCATTGTACCATGGATGTTCATTGCTGCCATTGGATTTCTAATGTACTGGTGGACAATTCTCTACAGCGTTGATGCTTCTGTAATAGATAATTTACGTTGGCCTTGGGGGGAATCAGATGGTAAAGGAGCCAATCGATTACTGCTAACTTATTGTGTATTCATGATACCATCAATGCTATGGCTTGAAAGTACTCAATTTCATATGAATAATGAATATTCTTGGACGCCTTTTTTGGTAATCGGTATTCTAACACTTGCTTCAATTGGAAATATAATGTTTGGACTGCTTGCTTACTCTGCATATCAAGATGGAGTTGAAGGTGCAGGAACTATGCTTCTAGGTTCTGTAATGCTGAGTATACAATGTATATTCCTGGATGGAATATTATGGAATGTAAAATTCCCTTGGTAGATTAATCTACCACTTTACCGAAAGAAAATGAGTTATATCTCAGCCTGGGAATTATATGCATCAGCCATCCTTAAGGAGAATACAGAATTATCAAATTTTTTAGCATGTTCTACTAACTCGATTGAAAATTGTCGAGGCTTACCGCCACGACTCTTCCAAGTTTGGTATACTTCAATGATAGAATCTTTCCACGATTCTATGTCTTCTGCAGGTATACAATATCCCTCTGGCATCAATTCATTGTGTGAAGGTAAATCTGCACACATAACAGGTAAACCACTGGCCAATGCCTCTAATGGGGGATAACCAAAACCTTCGCTAGCTGAAGGAAATAACAGACATTCACTGATGTCTCTTAACTGCATAAGTTTAGACTCGCTAACTGAAGGTCCATGTCCTGTCCAATTATTGACTTTATTTTGTAGAGCCAAATCAATAATTGCAGGTTGTCCAAAATTACTTTCTCCTAGCCCCACATGATGAATTTGTAATTCATTAAGTATTGATGATTCTATTGAGCCTAATATTTTACAAATAAATTCCATCCTCTTTCTTGGGTCATTACTACCTACAATCAAAAGATTGCATCTATCATTGATTGGTTCTATCTGAATAGTTCGATTATTTGGTGAATAAGATGAAACATCAATTCCTAAAGGGACACATATCGATTTAACATTTGGAAAATGCTTTTGGCAATCTCGCAAAGTTGCGTTAGAATCACAAATGAGTAAATCTGCACGTGCAAGACCTCTTTTCAATTTCTTAATATCTCGACGACGATAACTAGGAGGATTCTGTTCGCCAATATCAATTTCTTGTTCACCCAATGTCATTTTTGTAGGAAATAAATGAAATAAATCGTGGACTGTAACTACAACTGGTAACTTAGAATTTTTAGGAATCAGATGTGCCTGTTCTTGATCGGTGATATGAATCAAATCACAAGAACCCTTGGAAATAGTCTTAGATATGGCTTTTTTAACTGCTCTAGGGTGAGAAAACCAACGTTTCCATAGGCGCTGAATAGGAGATGCTCTTGAGGATAATTCATACTCACATACAGAATCTATTTCCCATCCTGGAACACTGCCTGAACCTAGTAAATCTGCTAAATTATGATGAGCAGAACCTAAGCCTGAATTACGGCCAAGGACACCTCCTCTAACTAGCATTACTCGCTTGGCCATGGCTAGACCAAGGGCTCTCACCTATTGAAAGATGAGTCGC
>PADF01000056.1 GCA_002702945.1 Methanobacteriota archaeon | reverse complement strand
CTCAAATCTCTTTTCATCAAAGCGAGAGAACTCAATGCTGACGCTCTTGTAGTCCTCGATAGCGATGGACAGCATGAAACATCTGATATTCCCAAATTATTACAACCAATTTTATCCGGTGANGCTGACTTTACNATCGGTTCAAGGTTCATAAATGGAGGCGGAGGTACTGATATGCCCGCATATAGAAGACTGGGGATTAAAGTAATCACTGCTGCAAGTAATCTTTCAAGCGATTTAGGAATCAAAGATACACAGTCTGGATTTAGGGCCTTTTCTCGCTCTGCGATTGAAAGACTACGATTTGATTCTGAAGGAATGGAATTGTCTTTAGAAATGTTAGAAGATGCNCATGATAAAGANCTTACAATTNAAGAAGTTCCAACNATTATTCGCTATGATGTCCCTAAGGGCTCGAACTTTACCGCNGTATCTCACGGNTTTACTGTACTTTCNTGGGCNATGCTTTCCCTCTCACAGAAAAAGCCAATATTGGTATTGGGAATTCCTGGACTAGGATTATTCGCTACAGGGGCTGCTATGGGGCTTAATCTTGCTCAAGGAGTCACTGATGAGATTGATAATTACATTGGAACNGGTCTCTCAGCTGTTTGGATTGGCGTCCTTGGACTATCATTGATGGCAACTGGACTTGTTCTACAAAGTGCAAGAGGATTCCTAAAACACCTATTAGTTCGAGAGTTTGGATTAGATTGATGCATTGTTCTAATACAACTAAAAATGAACTAATATTAAATCTGTAGATAGTATTGTTCAAGACCCCACTATATGTCGACAAGTCATGAGCGAGAGAGACAGACCTATCAGGGATGCTCTCAACAATGTTTCTGAACAGTTAACCAATATTAGAAGACGGGTTGCAAAATCTACAAATGATAAGTTAGATAGTCTATATGGAAATATTCTCGCTTCACCTGCTACAGTCGTGATTCTGTTAGTGATAATAGCGGCTTTTTTTGCTCAACAGGGAATGAGTTTTCAAGATCAAATTGATGATGACGTAGAAATTTTCCTTCCAGATGGCGCTCCNTCTACAGAACTATTGCTTGAAGTTAGAGAAGAATGGTCTACAGATATAACTATTATTTACATTAAAACAAATAATGCCGACCCGACTCTTGATGAAAATAATAGACCAATGTGGGTTCAAGGTGAAGATAATATTACCGATAAAGCAATTCTTGAAGAAATCAGTTGGGTCGAAGGAGATGACCGAAATATTGGTGGAGATTCTATTAGTAGAGGTATCGACTACGACAAAGATGACCATGGAAGAAATGATGGTGTATTNTGGATAATNTCNCCNGCACAAATTATCAAAGAGATTAATTCTGCCGATGGGAGATTTAACAATTCGTTTTGTAATAACATTGTAGACACTAGAGACCCNGGTGAATTGGTCAGTTTTGATATTCCATGTGACATGCTACCACCNGGAGGCGAATATGCGATACCNGAGCAAGCACAAATTGACCAAATCATNGAAGAATCTAATGGAAGTTTTGGAGCTCTAATAAAAGATACTAATGACATGGATCCAAATTATGACAGTGATGGAGATGGAGATCCAACAAATGATATGGACGGTGATGGAATATGGGATACTACTGCTATAATTGTAGGTATGAGCCAAGATTTTGATTCAATGGAAGATTTTGCAGACTTCAAAGAATTGATGAGTCATTTTGAGAGGGTGATAGATAATCGTCCAGGATANGAAGATGAAAGTCCGGTTTTGGAAGAAATGACTGTTACTGGTTTGAATAAAGTGTTAGAAGATGTTTCTGAAGAAATTTATCAGGATTTATTGATGATACTTCCTTGGTCAGTACTATTTACGATAATTATCATAACACTTCTTCATAGATCTGCCAAAGTAGTCGTAATTACTGGCCTTCCTATAGTGATGGCACTTGCCGTTACATTCGGTTCATCTGTTATTCTTGATTTCACGCTCACTCCTATGATAGTTGCAACTTTCCCAATATTAATTGGTTTAGGGGTTGATTATGCCTTACATATGGTAAATCGTATNGAAGAAGTGCGGCGAAAAGAACTTGTTNGGTTGACAGATGAAAACGAAAGAAGGAGNCGCAAGGGTGAAAAGTTACAACAAGTACCCGATTTATGGGATTTAGAATTTTATAAAAAATGTGTTCTTGAAATGACAAATTCAACAGGAGTCGCTGTTTTAATTTCAGCTATGACTACAATTATCGGCTTCTCAGTACTCATTGCACCTCAAATAGTGTCTGTTGCACCAATACGTTCTGTTGGTATGACTCTTGTCATAGGAATTTCTTCAACACTATTTTTCAGCATAATTTTAGTTCCAACACTAGCATGGATGCTTGGATTTAATAAACGAAGCAACCCTTCGATGTGGAAGAATATAGGAAAAATGCCTGTAAAGGGATTTTTGGTGATTTTAATCATTGCAGGAAGTATAACATTTTCCGGTGTAATGATGTGGAGTGGGCAGATGGATAAATCAATAACTGGAAGTGACCAAACTCCAGATAATATTGATTCTATTGAGTCACTATCGGAGTATTCCTATTATTTTAGTGGAGGCCAAACATCTCTATTTATTTTCAGTGCTGAAGAACGGGCCAATGATAACAATACTGATAGGATTCGAGACTTACCTGTTCTGGATGTTATCGATGGCTTAGAAAATCGAATTGATGATGTGGATCGAACAAATACTACTAGTATAGTGACATTTCTGAGAACAATACCTGTACAAATNGGATGGGATGCGCCTGTAATAGGTGGTAATTATGTTTACAAAGATAGTTTGTGGAATTTCCTGCATGAGCCATGTTGGACAAGTAATGACCCGATAGAGTGTAATGCTTGGATATTATTAGACGCTTCAGGACCAGGAGGTAGGGAACAACTTCGTAAAGATATGGTAAATGTTGTCTTTGATACATTAAGCGATGAAGTTTTGTCTATGCTTCTNAACGAAGACGGTACTAAGGGTATTGTCTATGTAACTCAGCCATATATGAATCTTGATTATGCATCAGAATTAAGAGATGANATAGATTTGATGCTTCTAGAAGATACTGGTTTGGAGGGGACTGGCGCATCNAAGTTGACTGGAGGATTACCTGTATCTTTAGACATTAATGAAGGAATTCATGATGCTCAAACTNTGACTACCATTGTCACNATGATTATCTTAACAATAGTNTTATCATTTGTTTTCCGCTCTGTNNGATTGGGAATTTATACAATGATTCCTGTAGCAGTTGTAATTCTTTGGCAGCCTATTTTGATGGATAGTTCAGACGTAAATGTCAATATTTTNACCGCAATGATTGGAACTATCGTGTTTGGAATCGGTGTTGATGATTCAATTCACGTAATGCACAGGATNCAAGAAGAGGGAGAAACACCAACTGGAATTGCTAATTCTATTGAAGAAACTGGACAAACTATTTTTGAAACAACAATCACTACTGTCAGCGGAATAGCAGCAGGATTTTTAGTTACATTCCCTGGTTTAGAGAACTTCTTTATGATCATGTGTTTACTGATTATTTTTGCATTCATTACNAGNACATTCTTACTTCCCGCAGTNTTTACATTAGAACACTCANTTAGGGCTAAAATTAAGGGTGAACCAAATTGGATTGATTACGGAGAGGGCATCTCCATTGCATCTCCACTAACAATGAAACCCATGGATGCGGTTTTACATAATTCTAATGATTAGTGGAGGGAGTAGGGAGTAAGCCCCTTTCTGTTACCTTTCCGGCGACCGCATTCAACTTAGCATCCTACCTTTCCCTAGGCACGCAACCTCAAAGGGAATTTTTGGACTTGCTCCTGTGCGGTTGCTCGTTTCATCGACCACAAAGCAACCTCCGTCTTTCAACATCATTGTACACACCTTGTATCGTTCGTTTCTGTAGCATTGACCTAACCATCTCTGATTTCTCACTTCTGCGAGGCACACGCGTTATGGAGAGGGGACTTTCCTCAGAGTCGAACTCTGTCAGCGGCCCTCCTACTCCCTCCAAATCCCCGTGTAGACAATACACTTCAAAACCTTCGGAAAGTTAATTCCATCACTGATAAGGATTTTCGCCTGGCGAATTTGCATGTTGTTGAGATGCGTATGCTGCCGTTTGATTTTGCTTAATTCTTGGTAAATTCTTTTGAGCTCCCTGAGGTCTTTGAATTTGTTTTTGTGGCTGACGTAGGCCGAAAATTAAAAGTCCAATAAGTGCTACTGTAAATACAAAAATGATAACTAACAATATTGGATTAATTTCACTGAATCCTCCTAAGAAGCCGTCCGAAGAACTATCTTCGACATAGAATGTATCTGTTTGCGAAGTTGGGCCGTTAATGATTACAAATTCAATCCACATAGAACCCTCTCTGTCGGGACTCCATGAGTGAGTAAATACACCAGTACCTCCAGATTGTAATTCAATTTCTTGAGCATGGATTCGGGTCCTTGCTCCATTACTCTCCACTCTTTCAACAACTAATTGTGCAAACCCAGAAGCCTCCCCTATATTTTGGATTGCAACCGCCAACTCAACATTATCTCCAACAGCTAATTCTTTGCTAGGTGATATATCTGGATTTAGGAATTGGAACTCAGGAATTTGTTGCTCTAATTGCCAAATTCCAAATGGAGCATCTTTTGCATTGAACTCTGGACTTATTGGTTGACCTGCCATATCAGTTCCAGTAATCCATACTCTTAACTCAAGAGCTTGTTTCTTTGCTTCGTCATCAATTACACTTTGTAGATCGAGGGAAACAAACATTGGGATAGACTGACCAAATGGTTGTCCACCAAGCAGTTGAAGTTGTGAGGAACCATTTACTAAACTATTTGTCAACATTCCAAACCCTGATGGATGAACTTCCCAATTAAGCATCAAACTATCGGAATTCAAGTATTCATCTTCTGAAATTATCAATTCAATATCCATTTCTGACCATGTTGATTCAAAAATTAATTGATTAATCTCAGGGGTTATAATTCGGACCATTTCTGGTGGCACATCATCTACAACAAACCACATTAGTGGATTTACTGGCTGGCGAATAGAGGCACCATTAGGAGAATTACGTAATGAAATTTCAAAAAAGTATGAATTGGGAATTATTGGGGAAATAATTGTTCCATTGAAAGTCCCATTGACAAAGTCGACTTGAGCTTGATTACCACCTATTTCAAACAATAAGTCTAGTGGTTGATTGACTCTTCTTTGAGTTTTTGCCCATGAAATTTCACCTATGACATTGATGTTTTCTCTCGGTTGGACCCAACTAGCATCACCAGATAGAGTGTCATCACCAACAGTGAAAATCAAAGTTTCTTTGTCGATGGCCATTTCACCTGAAAATCGCCAATCTAATTCATTCAATGCAAGTTGAGATGATTGCCCATTCAAATCTTCAAGATATATGCTAGTTTTCCTGTAGATGCTATCGTCTGGATCAAAGCCCCATTCAAGAATAAATTCAACAATGAATTTACCGTTAGAGGAAAATATATTTTGATCTGTTCCTGATTCTATTCTACAACTTTGAATCGAGATGTATAATGTGGATGATTCGCAAGAATTACCTGACCGGCTCCATGAAATTGTTGAATCATCTGGTTGATTAAATGATAAGTCTAGTTCAATGTGACTAATGTCAGTAACACCATTTTTATCCCAAATAGGTATTTCCAAACTAACAAGTTCACCGGGATGAAGCCATGTTTCTGGACCTAAATTCCAACTTAGTGAATCATATCCGAGTTGAGGAGAGCCATCACTACTTATCTGAAGATTGAACAATGGAGATTCAAATGAACCTGAATTTTCTAATAAGTTTCCTGCTGTATCGGCAATTTTAATCCATCCAAAAGAGTAGGAACCGTCATCTGCATTGGATGTATCTAAATCAAATCCATAATCTCCTTGTAAGGATGATAAATCTTCAGGAATTGATAATAGAGAATTTTGTACTTCTCCAAGCTGGAATTCTCCATCAGAGTTAATATCATGCTCCCATGAATTCCAGTAATAGATTTCGGCATGCGTTGGAAGAACTGGCCTATCTGTGATTGTGAATTGAAGAGTTGTTTTTGGAGAAGCCTCTACATGGTCGAATTGATCGATATTCATGAACAATAGTTCAGGAGATATTGAATCAAAGCCAAAGTTAGCAGAATTAGGAACTTGATAGGAAACTGATTGACCTTTCAGAGGCATCAATTCAACTTCTACCAAAACATTACTTCCAGTAGTTGGTACAACCCAAGGCAATGTTACTATTCCATCATTGATGATAGTAGAAGTAGAGTATTCATTTCCTTCGACCAGTAATCTAACCAACACTTGTCCTGTTCGTGGAGAAGACTCTTCGCTTCCCTCAAAACCTAATTCTACGTTAACATTGACAGGCTCCCCAGATTTTAGATAAGGGTAGTTGTTATTCGAACCAATTCCATTACTTCCAACTACAGACCAATGATTTAGAGATATATCATTTTCCACACCATTAGAATTACCCAAACCAAATGATTTGCTAACTGGAAGCATTGGACCCGAATTAGATACTAGATTAGCCGAAACTACTAGAGATTCTTCATCATTCCAATCTACAGGGAATTTAAATCTGTGAGTGAACTGTAGAATTGTTCCACTCTCAATCATTGATATTTCACCACCCTGTCCTAAATTATTCCAAACTAAGTTCATACCTGTTTCAACACAAGATGATATTGCGATTCCATTGATTGGAAGAGTTATAATTGGGCAGCGAATCAAGCTATTATGATTTTGACCTGCAAGATTCAAATCAATTAACCAGGAATTAGAACGAGCATGATCGCCGGGGTTAGAAATACCAATTCCAGAAAAATCAAATGTACTAACAACATCTATCCAATCAACTGAAGGAGTAAAAGTATCAGTAACATTGGCGACTTCCAAATTAACCGGAATTACAGATGCTTGTGAAGTTATTCCGTTAATTGTTAGACTTATTGAACCTGTACCTTTCATTCTAATTGGCAAGGAAATGTCTTTGTAACCTGAAACTGAAATTTTAGATTGAAGAGCACTATTCATTGCAATAACTAAATTATCAGTAGCAGTAAAATCCAAAGTCAATGAATCGTCATAAACAGCCATTAGACCGCTAACATGAACATTAGTGGCTGTAGAGGAAGAACCAATCTTAATTGTCACATCAGCAAAGTTAAGACCATTCAGATTAACTGAAGTTACCGATTGAGCCAAAACTGAATTTAGAGAAGATAAATCACTAGAACTTAGAATTATATTTTCAACTGATTTGAAATTACCCAGATTTTTAGTCAAAATATCTTGGCCTGCAATTGAAATTGTCATATATGGGCTAATCATTTCAGTGCTTGGACTGGAAACAAAGAAGCTAAATGATTCAAGGCCTTTCGATGGCATTAGCATTGTGAAGGATGCAGGTATGGAGGGAGATGATGCCATTTCTTTAGATAGTGAATTATCTGAGAAGCGGTCTTGAATACCTAACCTTCCTACTCCAGTTTTATCCATACTCCAGTCGGCAATACCATCTAGACCTATATCTACTTCTAATCCATCAGCTATACTGCCACGAATAAATTCCACATCCAGATTTTCAAAAACCCAATTTCCTCCAGTTCCAAATACTCTCAATTGGGCACTGAATTCTGGTTTACTCAAACTTTGAAATGCATTATTCGGTAGTATATTCCATGTTTGACCAGAATCAACTGAGTATTCCATTCTCGCTGAGCCTGTGATTGAAGAATTAGATTTTATTCCAACAAAGCCACTACTCATAGAGTAAACAGGGGAGGTTGCGGTACCAGAACCACTTACTTGCCCACTATTCCAATTTGAGGTTTGCAATACCCATCCGCTATCTACTGGATTGGAATCTAGAGAATCGATAATTAATCCTTCAAAATGAATTCCATGAATTATTGGTAATGAACCTGAAGTAGTTTCCATATACACATAAAATTTCAATTCTGGATGCTCTTCATAATCTATTGCCCCTAAATCGATTGAAGTAGATGTCATTTTTTCGAATCCGGGAATTGTTTGATTTGTATTTGCATCGATAAGGTCCCATTCGAATACAGCATCATTTGGAATGAAAGCATCAATGTACATTAATCCATAATTTCTAATTTCCCCTTGGCCAATAGAAGAAGGTCCAAATGGTTCTGACATCCAATAACCATCACCATTACCCGCTCCCCCTGCTGGTGTGATAACAATCTCATCAACCCAGGCAGTATCAGAACCAGAATTTACACTTCCATCCTTGGAATATGCCCATGTTAGAGTTGTTGTGGAGGGATTAATGGAAAAGGTATGAACTCCACTAGGAGAGCCTGACCATTGATTAGTGTATGAATAACGAGAACAACCGGTGTTATCAATACAGAAATTTAGATAATCAAAACTACTTTCTGAAGATACTTGATAATTGAATGTACCAGTTCCTGCTGGTAAACTAGAGACGTCCAATGTCATTGAAGTAACTTGATTGTGAGTGATTGTTGCTGCTTTGGCAGTTTGAGAGCCTACCAGTGCATTCGAACTTTGAATAGCCCAGCAACTAGAACTACACTGTGCCCAATCAGAAGAAAATGAGCCAGACTCGAAATCCCACTTCCATTCCTGTGGTAAAAGAGATAGTGATGAACCATTAACATCGACTCCTGAAAAATATTGAGAAGAAGTGAAATCTAGAGACTTAGTAATAGAAAACGCTGTTGAGGTGGGTAAAGCTGCTGATTCAATGTCCAACCCCAAGGACTGAACAACTTCACCATTTGGCACTGAAACTGAAACTTTCTCAACCGCCCCATCAGGGAATGATCCAATAGAAACCGTAGTGGACTGGCCTATTGGAGTAGACGAGTCAATATAAGATTCATACAACTGTGAATATTCCTCTGTATTTTCAGTAAACATGTATGATTGAACTGAAAGAATAAACAGAGTGACCAGCGCGATGGCTGGAAAAACGCCGCGCTTCGATGGTCCCATGACTTGAATGACGCATACTGGTAGGTCAAAAGATTTCGCCAAGGTTTACCCTTGCAAAAATTGCAAGAAAAAAAGAAATCATCAATAGCCTAGCCCACAAACACCCTCTATGGATGATGTGGAATTGTTGAAACAAGAGGCTGGTATCGCTGCATGTAAATTTGTAAAAACCGGCATGAAGGTTGGTTTAGGAACTGGTTCAACTGTCAAGCATACTGTTATTGAATTGGGCCGGATGATAAAAGAGGAAGGTCTGGAAATAATTGGAGTACCAACTTCTCTAGCCACAGAAAAATTAGCGATAGATGTTGGAATACCTTTAGTCGAACTTTCAGAGGTAAGTTCGCTTGACATAGTTATTGATGGAGCCGATGAATTTGATCCTCAATTTCAATTAATCAAAGGTGGCGGTGCTGCACTATTACGAGAAAAAATTGTTGCTCAAGAATCTAGTGCGATGGTAGTTGTTGCCGATGATAGAAAGCGTGTTGAAACATTAGGTGCATTCCCTTTACCTATCGAGATTACTCCTTTCGCAAGTCAGTCAACAATAAGGAAACTAACTAATTTACTAGACTGCCGAGTTAATTGTAGAATGTCGGGAGATAATCCTGTAGTTACAGATAATGGAAATTTGATTGCCGATGCACACTGCGGTCCTTCAATAGTAAATCCCATTGAAATGGAAAGAGAGATTTTGTTGATTGCAGGAGTTGTGCAAGTCGGTTTATTCAACAATATGTGTGATGCCGTAATATTAGCAGGTAACAATGGGGTTGAAGAAATCATCAATCCCGAAGGTAGACTTTGATAGTTTGAAATTAAATCAATGATTAAATACGGGTGTTAAGACGCTAGGTTGGGCCTGTAGCTTAGTCAGGTAGAGCGACGGACTCTTAATCCGTCGGTCGCGGGTTCGAACCCCGTCAGGCCCGCCTACTATCATAAAATGCTACAATATTTTGTTTAGAAATATATCCGAAATTGTGTGAATCATCAGACGAAGTCGGATCAGGATTGTCACCTTCGATCCAGAAATCATTAGAAGAATTGATTTTTGTTATTCTTTTTATTAAAGTTAAATTTTTATCAAATGGGTGCATAAAAACTACTAAGTCGCCAATTGATAAATCATGACCTGTATATTCGATACAATTCAATCTTTGACCATCTTGTAAACTAGGCCACATGCTGTAGCCAGAAACAATAACTTCAACTGTTTTCATTTATCTCAACTTGCACGAATCCAAGGTACTTCTCTACCCTTGATTCCCCAAAACATATGATGGATTGCTTCGATTGCATCCATCAATTCTTGAGCATGGTCGGCTGAAACTTCTACCTTGCAAGCACTGCAGAGTTTNGCAGCCTTCCAGAATGTATCATGGAGNTCAGGAATAGATTCAAGATGTTGTGGCTTGAAGAAATCAGTCCATAGAACTAGTAACTCATCCTTACACTTTTGNGCTTCTTCTTCTTTTATTGCTGCATATCGGCTCATTGTATTAAGATAAGTTGCTGAACCGCAATCTGTAGAATGATTTTCTGCTAAAGTTAACATCTTTTTGGTCATTGATTGTACTGCTTCACCTGCGACTCTTGCACTTGCTGGGTCATATACTCCACANGGTCCATCACANTGCGCTTCTGCTCTAATTACTGACATGAACCTGCCAAACCTCGGGGCCATATCAATTTAATGATTGATTATTTTTTGCTAATGATGGTTCCAGCCTCACCCTTGAGTGCCTTCAATGCATCACCTGGCTGGCAAAGTATAGACTTCAAATTAGGGTTATGNAACGCAGCCTCGACTAAGCTTCCAATCTTTGGACCCATAGAACCTGCTGGGAACTCTCCTTGTTCGGAATATTTTTCACATTCATCAATAGTCAAAATTCTATGAGACATTTCATTCTTTGTGCCAAAACCAGTTTTGACACTGTCTGTGGCTGTAGAAATAATAAGTGCGTCTGCATGCAATTTGATTGCTAATAGAGCAGAAAGTCGATCTTTATCTATAACAGCAGGGACACCAACGAAATAATTATCCTTACGGATTACTGGAATACCTCCACCTCCTCCACAGATTACAACCGCCTTCAATTCTACTAACTTCCTAATTACTTCTAAATCTAAAATATTCATAGGCAATGGACTGGCAACAACTCTCCTNGGTCCTATTTTAGTTTCAGCGATATCCCAGTCAGCAGACATCACAGTTTTATCACTCAAGATAGGTCCAACTGGTTTAGTAGGTAATTCAAAACCNGAATCTGAAGGGTCAACCTCTACTCTTGTAATGACACAAGCTGTTCTTTCCGGTCTCCTTCTTTTGTTTAATATTGAATCCAAATTTATTGATAGCGAGTGCCCAATCATTCCTTGTGTGGCTGCAACCCATGCATCCATAGTTTGAGTCACATTTTCGTCAAGTTGCATTAAATGTCCAACTTGGGGTCCGTTACCATGGGTTAGAACTACACTCCATCCAGCCTCAAGCAAATCTACGACATCACTCATCACTCTCGCAAGAACTTCTTCGCTTTTTCCATCGCTATCGCCGTTGGGAGAAGAAAGTGCATTACCACCGATTGCATATACTGCGACACGATTCATGGACTTTGGAAAGCGCTTCATAGTTTGAGTATTTCCTATAAATGCGATAAAATATGTCAATTTTCATAGTTATGAAAAATCTCCATCATCCGAGACATTGAATTATACCTAGCTTTAGGCCTAATTAGGTGAGATGATGAAGACTATATGGATTGGTGATGTTCAATCAGGTCATTATGATAATCAGGAAGTTGAACTTAAAGGATGGGTTAAGCGTTCTAGAGGCTCCAATAAAATACGTTTTATTGTTCTTAGAGATTCTACTGGAATCATTCAATGTGTTGCGAAAAGAGACGTTTTAGGAGATGAAAGTTTTGAGCAAATAAAGTCTGCTTTGATCGAATCATCGATTATTTTGAAAGGTACTGTCAATGTTGATGAACGCTCAGAAGGTGGCCATGAATTGGTTGTTAATTCAGCTGAAATAGTCGGCCCAGTGAATCCCGAAACTCCATTCCCAATTACTGAATCAGCCATGGCCGCAGCAGACGGTGGAGAAACAGAATTCCTCCTTGATAATCGTCACTTGTACCTTAGAACTTCAAGAATGACTACCATGCTAAAGATAAGAAGTTCAGTATTTGGCGCCGTTCATTCGTACTTCAGAGATAGAGATTTCTTAGAATACCAAGCACCAAATTTCGTTGCTGGTGCNGTTGAAGGAGGTTCCACTCTTTTCGAAGTACCATATTTTGGAAGAAAAGCATACCTTACTCAATCATGGCAACTATATGCTGAGGCAGCTATGCCTGCCCTAGAAAGATTGTACACTATGGCACCTTCATTTAGGGCTGAAAAATCTAGAACTAGAAGACATCTCACTGAATTTTGGCATGCTGAAATGGAAGTTGCATGGGCAACTAATGATGAAATTATGACTCATGGCGAAGGTGTAGTTAGANATATTGCATCCACGCTTTTAGATGAAAGAACCGAAGAATTGCAATCATTAGGCAGAGACTTAGATTTAATCTCTAGGTATGCAGATTCTCCATANCCNAGGATTAGGTATGATGAAGCAGTAGATACTCTCCAAGGNATGGGCGTNGAAATTGAATGGGGTCAAGACCTTGATTATTCAAAAGAAAAGGTTCTAACTCAGGATTTCGATGTTCCACATTTCTTAACTCATTATCCCAAAATAGCAAAACCATTCTATCACAGAGTCGACCCTGATGATGAAAAATACGTTCTTTGTCACGACTTATTAGCGCCTGAAGGATATGGTGAGATTATTGGTGGTGGTGAAAGAACTTGGTCTGAAGAAGAGATATTATCTCGTATCGATGAAGAAGGAACTCCTAGAGAGCCTTATCAATTCTACATTGATACCAGAACCTATGGTGGAGTGCCTCATGGAGGATTTGGTTTAGGAGTAGACAGAGTATGCTCATGGCTTAGCGGAGCGGATCATATTAGAGAAGTAATTCCTTTCCCAAGAGATTCAAGAAGAGTCACACCATAGGTGGTTGAATGACCAAAATATTTACACTTGGTTGCGGTCTTGTTGGAAAGTTTGTTGCTAGAAAGTTAGTAGAAGATGGTAACACTGTGACTGTCATTGATTTGGAAATACCTGATGATATCGCACAATTAAAAAACATAATACCTCTAGAAGGTGATGTTTTTGAAATAATTGATTCGATTCCAAAAAATCAAATTATTGTAAATATGCTTCCAGGTAGAATAGGTGATAAAGTACGACCGAAATTAATTCAAAATGGCCATCAAATTATTGATTTGGCATTTACTTTGGAAGATCCAGTGGCATATGAGGAAATTGCCAAGCAGAATCAGTGTGTTCTTCTATGGGACGTTGGAATCGCTCCTGGATTATCCAATATGTTAGTTAAGAAGTCTGAAAATGAGATTGGAGATTTGAATAAAATCCATATTAAAGTTGGAGGTAATCCAATAAATAAAGACTCTAACTGGTCTTATATGGCCCCTTTTTCTCCTTCCGACGTAATTGAAGAATACACTCGACCAGCGAGAATTATTGAAAATGGAGAAATAATTACTGTACCTGCATTGTCTGAAAGACATTTGATTGATGTTGAATATCATGGGAAAATGGAAGCATTTCTTACTGACGGTCTTAGAAGTGTATTGACCTCGATTTCAGCCAAAGAAATGAAAGAATATACTGTGAGATGGCCAGGACATATCGATAAATGGTTATCTGAGGGTAAACATATGGAAGAGTCAGATCTTCTCGAACAATGGAAGTTTGATAGCGGGAAAAAAGAATTTACTTGGTTAGAAGTGGTTAATAGCAATTCTAATGGTGAAATTCGCTGGATGGTATATGACTGTGGTAAAGATGGAGATAGTTCCATGGCTAGAACTACTGGTCTTGTAACTGCTGCATGTACTATTTTATTCCTTGAAAATGGGCCCTTGAAAGGGTGTGGCTTAGAAAATGGAATCCATCCACCTGAAAATTTATCTCAAAGTTCGATAGATTATATCGTTCAATATCTTAGAAATAATGGTGTAGAAATAAAAAAAACTAGATTATAATCTCATCACACTCGGGACATGGGAATCCAGGTAAAAAATCACCTAACATGAATCCACAATGTGGACAAAATGAAATGTATGAGGCATAGTCATCTACAGCAGCCATATACATTGTTTAAATCCAATGTAAATAAATATTATTTTAGCATAAAAGTCTTGATTTTTTCTAACACGATTGCTAAATCTTTTTGCTCAATTACTTCATCACAGTGTTTTAGCGGTTTTTCATCCCAAGGATTGAAACAAATCGAGTATCCAGACTCTTCAAACATACCAATATCACCAGCAGAATCTCCCACTGAAGCAGTTTTACTCTTAGAAATATTATATCTGCGTTGTAGCATATTCACAATAGAACCTTTTCCATTCATCTGCACCTGGTATCTTCCAAAATCGTTAATCAAGAAGTCTCCATTGTATTCACTTCCAATTAACCATCCATTAGTGAAAACAGATAGTTGTGAATCTTTTCCTTGAGCGAATTTTTTCGAAGTAAATCTATCAATTCCACCCCAACGCCTTTTCCATGGAGAATCACTAGGGAACTGTGCTGCTATATCTCTGGCTGTTTGTTGTAGTCCTCCACTGACTATTGCTACTTTAGCACCGTCATCAATTAGACCCTGAATTAGCATTTTCCAATTCTTCATCATTGGCATACCTTCCATGTGCCCTCTTAATTCTCCATCTGTAATTGGGTCTTCCAAAGATGATCTGCTACCTTTTATCAGTGCAATATCTAGCTTTATCCAATCCCATTCATCAAGCAATCCTTGGTTGTATAAATCAAAAGACTCGTCATTGGATAATCCCATATTATCATAGACAAATTGCCAAGTTGACAGGTGATCAACCAAAACCCTATCCATATCTAGGCATACGAGATACTCAAATTTCGACATATTAAATCCTCACCTTGACCAGTCATATTGAGATTGTATCTGCTCGACTTGCTTACCCATAATGTACAAAATCAAAGCTACCATCATAGCAAATAATCCTACTAGAGTCATTGCTATGGTGGTTAAGGTTACGCCAATAGAAGTCGTATTTAGTTCACTGAATGTATCAAGAACATTTCCTGATAACTTATATCCCAAACCAAATAATACAATCCCTGGAATACCAAATAATAACAGAGGGTGTCTTGTTTCCAACATCCAATAAAATAATTGAGCGAATCTTGATGCTGAAGCAAGAGATTCTCTTTGAGGAAGTCTGATGGCTTTTTGTATACGTGTAACTCGAACCTTTAAATTTTCATCTAGTTCTAAAGCATTAGAGATTGGACTAGTTTTAGATAATTCATTCAATCCTTTCTCAGATAGAACCATATGTGAAAAATCTATAGAATTGAGTACTATTTGATTAGCATCTTCAATAACCTCACTTTCTTCAGAGGTAAATGCTATGAAAATGTCCCATGATTCTTTAGCACGATTTTCAACAATTGGAAAATCACTGAGCTTCCAATCATCTGAAATCTTTATCAACAAATTAGTATTTTTGGAATCTAAATCAGATTGTAAGATATATTTTGATAAATCTTGGCCTGATGGCTCTGAATCTAAACTATAAACAGGACATCCAACTTCATCAGCTAATTCGATAGTCTCATCTTTAGACCCTAAATCAAAAAATACAACTTCTTGAGATATCTCTCTCGCCCTTACAATCAAAGAAATAATCCTCAATTCAAGGTCTCGGCCGAGTAAAATAATCCTCGCACCCGGATTCTCCATGCACTTGTCAAAAGGTTTTGGCTTTCAAACCTATGATGGAAAAACACCAAAATGATTAATTTACTAGGCATTATATTCTAACAAGTATTTTATTTGTTGAATCGTTTAGGAATGCATGTGTACAATCACTGGAACATAGGTGTCGTGATTCCTGCACGAAATGAAGAAGATTTTATTTCAGGAGTTTTACAAACAATTCCAACATTTGTAGATAACGTGATAGTAGTTGATGATGGCTCTGTTGACTCTACAAGTGAAATTTGTCAACAATTTTTAGATTCCGATTATAAATTATCGATTATACAAAATAATGGCCAAGGCGTTGGCTCAGCAATTGATAGAGGGCATCAAGAACTACTGAAAATTTCCCAAAAACCATTCATTAGTGTCGTAATGGCTGGAGATGGCCAAATGGATCCGTCAGATATGGAGAATTTGATTAATCCAATTATTCAGAATAAAGCCGATTATTCGAAGGGTAATAGGTTCATTCATGAAAAAGGTACAGGACAAATGCCAAGAATCAGAAAAATTGCTAGTATTATTTTATCGTTCTTCACTACTCTGGCGTCCGGTTTGAGGGTATCAGATCCGCAATGTGGATATACTGCGACAAGTTTCCAAATTTTAGAAACTTGGAATTGGGATAAATCATGGAAAGGTTATGGATATCCAAATTACTGGATCATAAATTTAACAAAAAATTCTTGGAGAATAAATGAGGTCCCAGTAAAATCGATTTATGGTTCGGAAAAATCTTTGATTAATAATTTCTCATTTTTTGCTAAAGTTGGGTTCATGATGTTTATTCAGCATCATAAAAGGGTATTCTCAAAATTACTATCAAAAGATGTCAACCCACATACAATACTAGCATTTATTGCCTATACCATAGGATGGATTGCAATTATTCCAAATATTAGTACGGATTTAGAAAGAGAGTTCTTGGACAGAGGTATACCAACAATAATTTTGGTTCTTATTGCTTGGATTTGTGCACATATTCTAGATAGATTATCAGTTAAAGTATCACAGGAGTTGAAACATAATGCGTAGAATAGACCGTAGAAATAATCCAAGAAAGGCACATGTAAGACATATTCTTGTTGCAAACAAACCACAAGCCAGAGAGATTCTTGAACTAATTCAAAATTCAAAAAAGCCACTGAAAGAATTTAAGAAATTAGCTAAAAAATACTCCAATTGTCCAAGTGGAAGTAAAAAAGGAGACTTAGGAGATTTCATCGAAGGTCAAATGGCACTAGATTTTGAAAAGGCTGTATGGGAAATGGAACCTGAATCGACTCCTGCTAAATTTGTTAAAACTCAGTTCGGATTCCACATAATTTGGGTACATACAAAATCAACATTGAATAGTTAATGGTGGGCGTACCAAGATTTGAACTTGGGTCCAAGCGTCCCAAACGCCCGAGTATAGGCCAAACTAACCCATACGCCCGTAGTCCTTCGCCACAACTTCATACCTATGAAGTTCACTCAAGAAATTGCCAAATTCCGGAATCAATACGGATTATCAAACCCTGAGACTCAATCTCTTCCATNATNGAATCTACTTCTAGACCATTGCCCATTTCAAGTATTTTCTTTTGAACTATTTCTCTACTGACAAAGCCCTGATCATCTGCTGTACTTTTGACTAATTTTAATAAATTATAGGAGCTTATTTCATTGTCTACCAAAGGTTGATTTCCTAATAATTTAGACTCGAGTAAGTCTCTTAATTCATCAGGAGTATTTGCTAGAATAACCTTTGTTCTTAGTTCGTTAGAATCTTTAGCTGTATCAATAACTTCTGTATTTGANGCAATTCTTTGACCGCAGTGTGGACAAAGATGACCAGTACCTTTCCTACCATGGCAGTTTTTGCAAGCTGGACATTTGAGAACAAGCCAGGATTCTGCCATGAGCATCTGTCAATNCGANGGTTTTTCAATTTGACCTACAAACTGAAATCTGAATTTCCACCACTTCTTCTACCACCTGGGCGCAAAGCCGGCGCTGCAGGAGCCTTGACATCTACACGTTTCTGTTGATTATCAACGGGTACAGATAATCCTCCACGAATAGGCCCTGTTGACATTTTNCCACCAAAGTTAAGAGAATTAGGCAAAATTAACGCAGCCATAGCAACACCATGGTGATCGGCACCCGCAGTAACCTCATCTACAGCGACATCAAAAGAAATCACTTCTAAATCTCTACTTGCAAGTCTCCGCTGAAGATTTCTTCTGAGTAAAAGTGATGTTTCTTCGTAATCTAGTTCAGTAGAAATAGTTGCAACGACTGCACATTCGTCTCCTTCAGGTGTAACGCATGATGCCCAAGCAGCACCTGCACAGGCACTTCCACCATTGTAAGCATATGATGTTGCTATGTGGCATTCAATAAGCGAACCCAGAGGCAATGGACGGGGGGTTGTTGCTTCAAAATTCAATGGTAGCATTGCACCTTTAACTTCAATCAATCTAGTATCACCAAGNCCCATTTCTACTAACCCTTGGTCATANGCGTCTTCGGCGTTTTCACCCCATGGGGCGACGGCTGTCATCAACCAACCTTGACAAGATTTACGCACTCTTCCCGGCTTCATGTGTCGNGACACGCGCAAGAGGTTCATGAATAACATGGTCATCGCAGTGTATGGCCGCAGGTTCTCAAAGGGCGATTTTGTTGTTCACCGGGCTGTTAATATTAATTTCAATAATAGTAATCTCTTTGGATGAAAATAGTTCTAATAATATTATATTCGTTGTAATTTTTTCCACTTCTATAATCATATTACTGTGGAAGATTTTNTCGACACAGACTAAGGCCCAAGAACAAAATTATTCTTCANCTGTAAATTTAGAAAAAANTTCTACTAATCAAGGTCAGAAAATTAGTCAACCTATTATTGAAAATAATGTCCCCGACCCTCTAGATAAAGAACTAGATTTGCCATTAATGTGACTATAAAAGTCGAATTGTTTCAAGATTTTTAGGAGCATAAGTTCTGCACTTATACCTCTCTCTAAGTGTATGACCCAACTCATTGCACTTATGATAATCTCCGTGATGACAGATAATATTTTTCGGCTTAGGGTGTAATTGATCTACAAATTCTAGAAGTTGTCTTCTATCTGAATGTCCAGAGAATCCATCGATAGTTACCATTTCGCAACCAACTTTAACGATTTCAGTCTTGCCATCAATAACCATCGGGACTTCACCAAACCCTTTTTGCAATCTTCGACCAAGAGTACCTTCAGCCTGATAACCTACGAAGCAAAGTGAATTTCTTTCTTCATGCGCCCAATTCTTGAAGTATTCCATTACTGGTCCACCATTTAACATACCAGAGGTTGCCAAAACAATACAAGGTGAGGTGTCCATTAGGATGCTTTCCCTTAATTCTCGGCCCTTTACCGGTCTAAACCATTCACTAGTAAATGGGTTCTCTCCATCGTCTTGAAGAAGAGATTTACGAAGGCTACTGGTTAGATATTCAGGATGTGAAGAGTGAATTGCTGTAGCTTCTTGAATCATACCATCTAGCCAAACTGGAACTGGTTTTACTGTACCAGACCTGAATAACTCATCAATTGCAATCATTACTTCTTGACTTCTACCAACTGCGAATACGGGGCAAATCATTTTCCCACCTCGCTGAATGGTTCTTGTAACAATATCTTGTAGCTCTTGATTAGCCTCTTGTCGAGATGGTTGATAATCACCAGAAGCTCCATAAGTTGATTCAATAACCAAAGTTTCAACTTTAGGGAATCTAGTGTTAGCAGCATCAAATAGCCACGACTTTTCGTACTTTTGATCACCGCTAAAAACGAGATTATGTTTTCCTTCACCGATATGCAAGTGAACAGCAGAAGAACCCAAGATGTGGCCTGCATTAGAAAATGTCATCTTGATATCAGGAGAAATATCTGTGGTTTCTCCCCAATTGACGTCGACTACATGCTTCATACAAGTACGTATATCTTCCATGTCATAAGCAGGACTTCTACCTTCAGCGCCACTAACTTTAATGTAGTCAGATTGTAACAAAAGCATAAGGTCTCGTGTAGGAGGAGTACAATAAACTGGTCCTCGATAACCATACTTGAATAATACAGGCAACATTCCAGCATGATCTAAATGAGAATGAGTTAGTATTACAGCATCTATCTTTTCTAATGGCATAGCCTCAGGTGCTGTAAAAAATGGCATGGGGTCAGCAACAGATGCAATGTTNACTCCAACATCAATCATGACTCTTGATTCATTAGTTGTCACAAAATGACANGCACGACCTACTTCACGATATGAACCCAAAGCTGTCACCCTAGCCCAAACTTGACCGGGACGAGTNGGTCTATGCATATTCAAGCCGAAGTCCTTGAGTAGTTTACGTCGTTCTTCCGAATTTACATTTCTATACCCTCTAATATCNTGAACTGTTTTAGAGAATATTGGTGGGGTTCTCTCTACTATCGGAATCCAGCCAGTCTGCTCTCGAATCTGTTGAACATTTGCACCCCTTCTTCCGACTGCTTCGCCAGGGTTTTTACACTGAATAATCACTTCACAAAAACATCCATCGAAATAAATTTGGGTTAAATCCGCTTCTTCTGGAATTATCGATTCTATGATTGATTTAGCATCAATCTCAGATTTAACAATTGACTTATCTGGACGAATTTTTATCTTTCTTTTAACCTTCTTGGCTATCTTTCCAACAAGTCCATCTCCCCCGCCAAACTTTAGAGGTTCAGTTGTAACAATAGCAATATTTCCTGCTTCCAATTCTACTGAGTATTCTATAGATCTAGGGACTATCTTGGATATCTCATCTTTTATCTGCTTAAACGTAAAGCGCATATTATAACCTCCGAACCTGCATCAATCACAATGTGTACTAGACACAGTGCAGTGAACTGCAGGGAAAGTGATTCAAGATAACAATTTCTTGATTTGATCTTGAGAGACTTGAACATAG
>PADF01000055.1 GCA_002702945.1 Methanobacteriota archaeon | reverse complement strand
CAAAAAAGGAATTGGTTAGTCCTGAAGTTGGTGACACTGTAATTTGTGAAATAGTCAAATTGAATGAAAAGAATGGGGAAGCAATGATTATTGAAATTGAAGGAAAACCCGGCAGTATTCAACCAGACCATCTCTATGGTCAGTTTCATGTCACTGGATTAGTGGATAGATATATGCATCAAACGGCCGATGCAGTAAGAAGAAGAGACGTTTGTAGAGCACTTGTGAAGGAGGTTTCTCCTGTTGTAAGAATCGATTTTAGAGAGCGTGATGACTGTGGTGTTTTACATGCTATTTGTCCTCCTTGTGGTGATACACTGCAAGCACATTTAGACGGCGATTGGAACGTAAAATGCGAGACTTGTGGTTATCAGGCTTATCGAGCATTAGCAGATAATTTCAATGCAGGATGGGCAGAACTAGACCAAGGTGCCAGTAGTTTGAATAATTCTGGTAAGAGATGGGGCTCTGCTGCAGAATCAATGTTTTCCAAAGGACCTTCTGGTCGTGCAACATTTATTGCAGAAGATGTAAGAGAAGACGGTAGAGAAAGAACCTACTTTAGATTTGAATCGGAAGGTGGCGGAAGAGGACAACAAAGACCAAGGCATAACCCTGGTTGTAAATTATTCATTGGTGGACTGCCAAGAGAAATTGGAACTGATGAACTAAGAGAGATGTTTGCTAAGTTCGGTGATATGGTAGATTGTATTGTTCCAACAGATGAAAATAAAGTTAACCGCGGATTTGGGTTTGTCACATATAGTGAAAAGTCCGAAGCTGAAGCGGCAGCATCCGAACTTGATGGNCATAAAATCAATGGACGTAGAATNGGCGTTAGAGATGCAGATAGCGATGATAAGAAAAAGAAGNGTAAGAGAAAAGANCCTGAAGGNGCTAAANTATACATTGGAAACCTTCCNTTCAAAGCAACTGAAGANCAACTNAGAGAAGTTTTCAAAGGTGTTGCAACCATTACAGGGCTAAACATAATCACAGACAATGCTGGAAAACCGAAAGGTTTCGCTTTTGCATTTGTTAAGGAAAAGGATAAGGTTGAAGAAATCGTCAAATCCGTCAACGGAAGTGAATTATTAGGGCGTAAGATTCGTGTTGATGTTGCCCAACAAAAGAAAAGAAACAACAACAGCGGTGGTAAACCAGAGAAATCTTCCAGAGAATTGAGAGCAATGCGCGAGGAAGAAGAAGATTCCAAAAAGCGAAATCGAAGACCNAGGCCTAAGAAGGATTGAAACCTAGTACCCTTAGACAAGGACATGACCGAGGAACATGAACCTAAGTGGTTGGTTCTAGACGGTTATGAAGATGAACCTGCTGCGTTTGGTGTTCCGCCATATGTTGGCTTTCACATACGTTACCTTTGTGGGGTTTTAGAAGANGAAAATATCGATTATCGATATATGACAATTGATCAATGGCGAGATTTTGTNTCAAGAAAAGGTGAAAAAGGTGTTTCTAAACTACTATCGGGAATTGAAGGATTTGCATGTATTGCAGGAGCAGTTGTTCCNGGTAAATATCTAAGAGGGACACCTATTTCTCTAAAAGAAATGCAGAAAATAATAAGAGATTTACCATCGGAGATACCTGCNATTCTCGGTGGTTGGGCAATACGTGGATGGAGGCAGCAAGGATGGAATCCTCTTAGAAAAAATCTATTTCTAGCCNTTCAAGATACCGACGCTACATTGTCTAATTTTCTCAATACTTCGCAATGGAAACATCAACGTAGAAATGCACAACAATGGACAAAATGGGCTCATTTAGGTGCAAAGAGTAANGCTGTTCAATTTCATCCAGATTTGGGCACAGAAGTAAAGCCTGGACCACTAACCTACGAAGTGGAAGTCTACCAAGGATGTGTTAGGTACAAGAGAGGTTGTAAATTCTGTATTGAACCGAAAAAAGGAGTACCTATTTGGAGAACCCCTGAAGATATTATCCAAGAAGTCAAAATCGCCCATGAAATGGGAGTTAAACATGTNCGCTTAGGAGGTATGACTGATACATACACATACATGGCTGAAGGAGTGAAAGAATTGGAGTACCCTATTCCAAATCCNGAGCCTATCGCTAGATTACTACATGGACTTAGAGAAGATGAAAGACTTGATATCCTGCATACCGACAATGGAAACCCCTCAATTATTGCAGAGAATATTGAACCATCTGAAGAAATCACCAAAACTCTGGTCGAAACCTTATCTGATGGTGCAGTTCTTTCTTTTGGATTAGAATCTGCAGACCCTAGTGTGCATGAGGCAAATTGGCTCAATTGTGATTCTAAACAATTGAAGGCTGCGATTGGTCTAATCAATAAGTACGGTAAACAACGTGGAGAAAGAGGATTACCTAAACTTCTACCNGGATTAAATTTCATTGCTGGATTAAATGGGGAGACCAAGCAAACCTATCAAATGAACTTAGATCTTCTACATGAAATTCGCAGCGAAAAATTACTGTTAAGAAGAATAAATATCAGACAAGTAGAAGGTGATGGTTTTCAAGAAATTCCACAAAAAGAATTTTCTGATTTCAAAAACGCTGTACGTGAAACCATCGATAAACCATTACTGTTAGATTTATTCCCTCTAGGTAGTAAANTATGCAATGTGCATTGGGAAACTCATGATGGCAGAACTAGGTTGTCAAAACATATGGAACAAGAACACACTTCGGAATCTTGTCGAGGAAAATCAGGCATTACTTTTGGCAGACAAATTGGCGCCTACCCCATATTGATTGGTGCNCAGTANCACATNCCANTAGAAACTCAATCAGATGTAATAGTAACTGGACATGGCGCTCGTTCAATAACTGGAGTTGAGTTAAATATGGATCATGACGTTATGACTCAAAAACAACTTGAAGCCATACCTGGCATAGGTGAAAAATCAGCTTGGAAATTAATCAGTCAAAGAGTAAAAAGAAAACGGAAAAAAGGAAATGATAGTATTTATGAAAATCCTGTAAATTGGTTCGAGGAGGCTAAAATTGATTGGAGTGANTCGTTTAGGCCTTTTTTCAAATAGTTTAACAAATTCACCCGTAATGAATATATCNTTACCCGTAATGAATTTAAATGNNNTTTTTAATCGCTAGTAACCATCATGTATCTCCTAATTGTGCGCTGAATATGGAAGTCACTGAACGCTTGATTGAGGCCGCTAAGCGCCTATCAGCGATTTGTGATAAATCGATAAGTAAGATCGAAAGAAAGACAATTGTCGCTCATGCTACAAACCCACTGAATTATGCTTGGCTACACCATGAACAGTATTTGATTAAATGGGGNGGNAAAGGTGCAAAGACACTGATGCTAGGCATGAACCCAGGCCCTTGGGGCATGGCCCAAACTGGTATCCCTTTTGGCTCGACTGATATCGCTAAAAATCAATTACAAATCCAATCGCACTCTTTAGAAACACCAGAAAATGCTCATCCAAAAAGGCCAATATTAGGGCTAGAGATGGAAAGGCAAGAGGTCTCTGGGCAAAGGTTATGGAATTTATTATTCGAAAACTATGGCTCACCTAGCGAGGTTTTCTCTAATGTATTTGTATTGAATCACTGCCCATTACTACTCTTGGGAGAGACTGGAAAGAATCTAACACCTGATAACTTGCCAGTAGAGGTTATGAAGCCGATACTAAATGCCTGTGATGAACATTTGTTAGAAGTAATTGAAATCTTGGGCATTGAAAGAATTGTTGGCGTNGGGAAATATGCTGAAAAAAGAGCTCGNATTGCTTTTGGAGTTGGAAAGTCAGAAGATGGGCTTACAAAATCGGGACGGAAGGTCGAGATAACTTCTTGCTGGCATCCCAGCCCCGCAAGCCCTCTTTCAAACCGTAATGGCGGCGCAGATTGGCGAAAAAACGTCTCAGATTGCCTGAAAAATCGATGAAATTGGNGTTTTCTTGCAGGCGCATCATTCAAGTGCTATGTGCTACACTAGGTGTACATGGCAGAAGTGAAGATGGCTTGGGACAGACAGCCGAACGACAGACAATGGAAAGGACCTGAGGGCGAAGACCCTCGTACTCTGTACCAAATGTTAATGACTAGCGTAGAGAGATTTGGAAATGAACCTTGTTTTGGATATATTCCAGGAGAAGGCATGGCAAGAGTACATTTGGATTACAATGAATTTGGTGAATTATCAACCTCAGTAGCAAAGAGACTCAATGACTTAGGAGTCAAGACTGGAGACCGTGTTGCGATAATTCTAGATAACAGCGTTCAATGGGCTGCTCTNTCATATGGAGCGAATGCAATTGGCGCTGCTTACACTGCTATGTATACTCACCAACATGGTTCAGAATGGGCATATATCCTTGGTGATTCAACACCCTCAATTATTGCAGTTGCTAATACTGCTGTATTGGACAAGCTCGTCGATAACCTACCAGGTGAAGCATCAGCATGGCCTGAATGTGGCGTNATATTACTTGGCGACGAACCAGCAAATAAGATTCCACCAAAGGGAATTGAAGTTCACATGTGGAGCGATTTTGTTGCAAAAGGTAGAGCAAGCGAAAATGATTTCGAGATCGCCGATGACCCATTTGCACTAAACACACTAATTTACACCTCTGGTACTACAGGAAATCCAAAGGGTGTAATGTTGACTAATTGGAACACTCTTTCCAATATCCTATGTGTTCAATCTGCTTTCAAGATTTATGTTGGTGACAAGAACGCTGCATTCCTTCCTTGGGCACACTCCTTTGGAAGTACGTTTGATCTTCACTGGATGATTAGATGTGGAGTTCACATCAACCTTATCTCGGATTTNACAAAGATTGCTGATGAATGTATTGAGATTAAACCTGCAGTACTTCTTGCAGTTCCNCGTGTCTGGAATAAATTCTANGACCGAGTTAATAGNCAATTTGAAGCGGCNACCGGTGTTAAGAAATTCTTAATTGGAAAGGCAAAGAAATCCGCAGCAAAAAGAATCGCTAAGGCTAATGTTGAATGTGATGCTGTTCCTGCAAGTGGATTTTTCGACAAACTCTACGATAAACTAGTCTGGTCAAAGGTACGTGCTAGATTCGGTGGAAACATACGATTCTGTATGTCAGGTGCTGCTGCACTCTCACCGGATGTTGCTGAATTCATTCAGATGGTTGGATTCAGTTGTTATGAAGGATATGGACTCACTGAGACATCTCCATTAGTAGCAGCTAATGGATGGTCTGGNCCNGGAANGTCTAAACTACGCTGNGTNGGACTAGTTGCCAACGGAGTNAAAGTAACAATCGATACTGATGCTTGGGATGATCCTGACCGACCTGAAGAAGGTGAAATCATTGTTCACGGACCTAACGTTATGAAGGGATACTGGAACAATGAAGAGGCTACTAAGGAAGTAATTATGGAACCTGGCGTATTTAGAACTGGTGACCTTGGAAAACTAGACAAAGATGGCTACCTAGCAATTACCGGCAGAGTAAAGAGTCAATTCAAACTTGAAAACGGTAAATATGTATCTCCTGCACCTCTTGAAGAAAACCTAAAACTTTCTCCTCTTGTTGAACAAGCGGTTCTAGATGGCCGAAATATGCTAAAAACATACTTGATTATCCATCCGAATATGGATGCTCTAAAGTCAGCCATGTCTGCTGCAGGTGTAGATTCATCTGGAAGTAATGCAGANATTTGTGGCCGTAAGTCGACTAAAGACTGGTTACTCGGTGAACTAAAGGCAAACAACATGAAATCTCCAGTATGGAAAGGCTATGAGGTTGCTGCAAATCTAATCTTAGATCATGAAGAGTGGACAACNGATAACGATATGTTGACGCCTTCCATGAAGGTCAAATTGCGAAATCTATTGAAGCATCACGAAGGCGCAATTGCTGAATTCAGTTGAAGGAAAAGCGTTCCGTTTTTCCTTAAACCGGTAATTTTACTGGTTTAATCAGCACATGTCGGCTTCTAATTTATATACCGTCATAACTGACTGTTATCAAATGACTATAGATAGCATTGAAATGATTTCTTCAGAGCAACAAAAAAAGTTGCCTGAAAAAAGATCAATTCTGTCTCTCCTTTTCCCAATTTATGATAGACCACTTGGAGTAGGTTTCTTTGTTGGTTTANTNNTNGGNTTNAGTAATTCNTTAATNCTCNNTATNCCNNTNNNTTATTCNNTANTNTCTGGNATNNCNATNGGNCTNCTNGTCTGCCTTNTTAGGATGNCCNGCNATGGTCAAACAANTNNTTGAAAGNCGNGANNTGGAAAANAGTNAGAAANGCNGCNCTTGCNCGNAAAGCAAGAATTATCACTGCTTTTACCTCGCTAGATTGAAACTCCACATAGAATTCTTTGGAGTCGGTTTATCAATGAGCAGTAAGCCGGCGGTTTGAGGGATAGTATGGTACGTGAGCTAATCACCATCGAAGGAGTGGACAAAAGTTTTGGTCCAGTCGATGTATTAGTCGATATCAATCTCTTGGTTCAAGACGGAGACCGCATTGGAATCGTCGGCCACAATGGTGCTGGAAAAACAACTCTTCTAAACACTATAAGTGAGCAAACACAAGATGTAGGAGACATTGATTTCGCTCCTGGAATTAGACTCGCATATCTAACGCAAATCAGAGATATCGATCCAGAATCAACCATCGAACAAGAACTTGGACGTAAGGGTAGACAATTCCAAGAATTAGAAGAAGAAATTGCTAACATTGAGGCACAAATGGCCGACCCTGCATTTTACGATGGTGACTGGGAATCTGTGATTGAAAGATATAGTCAACTACAACAAACTCTTGGAGAAAGTGGAGGAGGAAATGTTGCAAGTATCGCTAAAGCAACACTTGCCAAACTCGGATTAGATAAGCATCCGATGGAGATGCAAGTTAGCAAATTATCTGGTGGTGAAAAGGCTAAACTTGCTCTTGCCCGTCAACTTGTTGGACTTGCTGGTGTCGATGTGATGTTTCTAGACGAACCAACAAACCATCTTGATATTCATACAACAGAATGGCTTGAAGGGTTTCTTAGAGATTTCAAAGGTGCTCAACTAATAGTATCTCACGATAGATATTTCCTAGACCAAGTATGTACAAGAATTGTTGAGGTTGATAACCTTAGAGCATGGCCATGGAAGGGCAATTACAGTAAATTCCTTCAGCAAAAAACTGCTCAAGAAGCAACTCTTAGTGACATGATTAAGACTGTCGAAAAGAAAATCGATGCAACCATTGGTGCATTAAAACAAATGAAAAGAGCCAATAAATACGATAAATCGATCTCCGCAAAGCAAAAGATGATCGAGCGTATGCAACAAGAACTCAAAGCACTTAGAGCAAGAGTTCCTAAGAAACGAAAACCATTGATTCTCAAACTTGAAGCAACCGACAAAGCCAGTATGGATGTAATTCAAATTGAAGGTGGCTCAAAAAGTTTTGAAGGTCTAGAAAGACCAATTTTGAATAATCAAGACTTAGAGATAAGAAAGGGTGACAGAATTGGAATTGTCGGAGGTAATGGACAAGGAAAGACTACTCTTCTCAAAATTATCAATGGTGATGAAAAACTCGATAGTGGGATGAGAGACCTTGCACCTGGTTGTGAAATCGGATATTTTCATCAAGATCATGCTACCTTAGATTTCAATCTCAATCCGGTTGAGCAAATTGAAAAGTTGCGACCTGATTTCCAATACGGTGATATTCGTGCTGCACTAGGAAGGTTCCAATTCTCTAGCGACCAAGTGACAACTAAACTATCACAACTATCTGGTGGCGAAAGAGCTAGGGTTGCTCTTCTAAAATTACTTCTAGAAGAAAATAATCTCTTACTGATGGATGAGCCGACAAATCACCTTGACATGGATTCAAAGGATACTTTAGAAGAAGCACTGATCAACTATGAAGGCTCTTTAGTAACTGTATCCCACGACAGATGGTTCCTCGACCAAGTGGTAAATCGTATATGGGAATTACAAGATGGAGTCGTCACTGTATACTATGGAAATTACACCGATTATATTCGTGCTAAGAAAGGCCTTCCTCCACTCGGAGAAGATGAAATTTCCTCAGTTTGAAATTTTCTTTCAAGGGCTGAATTGATGAACCAATAACCGATGGCATCGGCATGGCCGATGAAGAAGTGGTGTTCCAGACCAGCACTGGACCAGTGCGAATCATCACTGCAGCCTCGCTTTTTGATGGCCATGATGCGGCAATAAATGTCATGCGCCGATTGATTCAATCATCGGGAGCAGAAGTTATCCATCTTGGTCACGACCAATCGGCAAAAGCAGTTGTAGACTGTGCTATTCAAGAAGATGCACACGGCGTTGCCCTAACCTCATATCAAGGTGGACATATTGAGTATTTCACTTACATTCGTCAACTTCTCGATGAGGCTGGTTGTGAGCATGTTAGAATATTTGGTGGCGGTGGTGGTACAATAACTCCTCCAGAAATCAAAACATTGCATGAATCTGGAATCTCTAAAATTTACTCGCCTGATGATGGTCGAACCTTGGGTCTAATGGGTATGATTCACCACCTTATGGGAATTGCAAGTGAGGTTGACAACATCAGCAAAGAGCGTCTAAGCACT
>PADF01000054.1 GCA_002702945.1 Methanobacteriota archaeon | reverse complement strand
TGACGCAGAGGTAACTCTTGCAGATGTTACTAGTAGTAACGGAGTAATCCATGTAATCGACAAGGTACTAATGCCAACAGCAACACCAAACGACATTCCACGAACTGCACAATGTACAGGTATTCACGATACTTTGGTAACTGCAGTAATTCAAGGCGGACTATTAGAAACTCTACAAGGAGAAGGTCCATTTACAGTCTTTGCTCCAACAGACCAAGCATTTACTGATGCCGGAATTGATCTTTCAACTGTAAGTCAATCAGATCTTGCAGACATCCTAACTTACCACGTTGTATCTGGAGCAGTTCCTGCTTCAGCAGTCACTGAATGTATGTCGGCAGATTCAGTTAACGGAAATCCACTTTCATTCACGGTTAATGGCGGAGTAATGGTCAATGATGCAAATGTCACTATTGCGGATGTAAATACCAGCAATGGTGTAATCCACGTAATCGATAAGGTGCTACTGCCAACCGCAACTCCAAATGACATTCCACGAACTGCACAATGTACTGGCATTCACAACACACTAGTTACCGCAGTAATTCAGGGAGGTCTTCTAGAAACCCTACAAGGAGAAGGACCGTTCACCGTGTTTGCACCAACCGACCAAGCATTTACCGATGCAGGAATCGATCTTTCAGCAGTCAGTCAATCAGATCTAGCAGACATCCTAACTTACCACGTTGTTTCTGGAGCAGTCCCTGCTTCTGCAGTTACAGAATGTATGTCAGCAGACTCAGTAAACGGAAACCCANTNTCNTTCACNGTTAANGGNGGNGTAATGGTCAATGATGCAAATGTCACTATTGCGGATGTAAATACCAGCAATGGTGTAATNCANGTNATCGANAAGGTNCTAATGCCAACNGCAACNCCAAANGANATTCCACGNACTGCACAATGTACNGGCATNCATNANACANTNGTNACNGCAGTAATTCANGGAGGNCTTCTNGAAACCCTNCAAGGNGAAGGNCCNTTCACNGTCTTNGCNCCAACNGACCAAGCATTTACNGATGCAGGAATCGACCTTTCAGCAGTCAGCCAATCTGANCTNGCAGANATNCTAACTTANCACGTNGTTTCTGGAGCAGTNCCTGCTTCTGCAGTTACAGAATGTATGTCAGCAGACTCAGTAAACGGAAATCCGCTTTCCTTTACTGTTGATGGTGGTGTAATGGTTAACGGTGCTAATGTAACTCTAGCGGATGTTAACACTAGTAACGGTGTAATTCATGTTATCGACAAGGTGCTTATACCAACAGCAACTCCAAATGATGTCCCGAGAACTGCACAATGCACAGGTATTCACGATACCTTGGTAACAGCAGTAATCCAGGGAGGGCTTCTTGAAACCCTTCAAGGAGAAGGTCCATTCACAGTCTTCGCACCAACAGACCAAGCATTTACCGATGCCGGAATCGACCTTTCAGCAGTTAACCAATCNGACCTTGCTGATATTCTAACTTACCACGTTGTCTCTGGGGCAGTTCCTGCTTCAGCCGTCACTGAATGTATGTCAGCAGATACTGTCAATGGAAACCCATTGTCTTTTACAGTTAATGATGGAGTAATGGTTAACGGTGCTAACGTAACTTTAGCGGATGTTAACACTAGTAATGGTGTAATCCATGTAATCGATAAGGTNCTATTGCCAACCGCAACTCCAAATGACATTCCACGAACCGCTCAATGCACAGGTATTCACAATACTTTGGTTACAGCAGTAATCCAAGCAGGTCTTCTAGAGACTCTACAAGGTGAAGGACAATTCACAGTCTTCGCTCCAACAGACCAGGCATTTACCGATGCNGGAATCGACCTTTCAACACTAAACCAAAGTCAACTTTCTGACATTTTATTGTATCATGTCTTAGGTTCTAGTGTCCAATCNTCNGCAATAACTGATGGATTGGAGATAACNATGGTTAATGGAGATAATGCGACTTTCTCAACAACCTCTGGTGTGATGATCAATGGTGCTAATGTGACACTAGCAGATGTTGCAACTAGTAATGGGATGATTCATGTCATCGACAAAGTATTGATGCCACCAGAAGATATGACNGAGGAATCTACAGATGATTCTGAAAGTTCGACAGATGATGATTCAAGTAATTTACTTTGGATAATTATTGGTGTTGTTTTAGTTCTAGCCGGTGGCGCAGGGGCTGTACTATTTGTTAGGAATAGAAATTCAGCAGCTTCAGCATCTAAGGATTTCAGTTCTCAAGGTTTGATGAACCAATTAGAATCTGTAGATCAAACAGCNTACTTAGGCCAATCNAGTCAACCAATCGNCCAAGAGCAAATGACTGCTCAAGTTGTTCAACAACCAGCAGTCGCTCAAACTGTAGAAGTAATTCCGCAACCAGCAGTCGNAGAGCCAGTAGTTCTGCAACAATGGACTGATGATGCAGGCTATACCTGGAGAAAAATGGATGACGGCAGCACTTTGTGGTGGACTGGAACTGAGTGGCAGAAATATGGATGAACAGATTTCTAATTTCCTGCAGCGACGTAGTGTNGCTTTCAGTTTAGAATATCCACTTTCTAAAGATCAACTCTGGCAGTTGATTAGTCGGGGTGGAANTTTAAATGAATGTCATCCATTTTGCTTAGCGAATGATGTCATNAATTGGGATGAAAATTCTCATGTTGATAAATTAGTTTATCTTAATGGATTAACTTACATTAGAAGATTTCTAAACTGGAATGAAGGCGAAGGCTATGATTTATTGATTGGCAAAGAANAAGGCCCACAGTCTTATGTTAATTGGGAAATTTCACAAATAGATGAAAATAATTCGAGCTTGACAATCACAGTATATCCATATTTACTGACAAGTATGAATAAAATATTATCTTTCTTACCTTTCATTCTATACATTAGACCAAAGCTGAAAAATTATCTAAAATCTGTTTTGAATGGTTTTTTGTATTTTTCAGACAATGGAAAACCAGTACCTAGAAATCATTGGNGCAAGCATTCTTGGTTCAGTTAACCTTTTTTCATTCCTNATTACAATCTCTAAAATTTGTGGCGGGCGATGCAGGATTCGAACCCACGTCTCCGGCTCCGAAGGCCGGAAGGATATCCAGACTACCCTAATCGCCCGTGTTCAAGCCACAAGCCTACCCTTCTTGAATAAGTTGGATGAATTCGCAAAACGGCACTTTATTTTCTATCCAACCATTTTATTGAATAAGTAATACATCGCAGGAGGTTCATGGGTCGCTCATTACCATGTGTCCAAATGAGTTGCTCTGCATGTTGTAGAGAGACGACCATGCCATTAACAAGATCAGAAGCATCTAGACTCGCTAGAAGAACGGGTATGACGTTAGAACAGTTTACATGGTCAAATAATGGAGTTTTGACATTATTGAATAATAAAGCAACTAATGCCTGCGTTTTTCTTTTGACAGATTCACCAAACCACGATGCTGAAGGGCTCTGTTCGGTTTATGATATTAGACCAAAAGGATGTTCCAAATATCCTTATGTTCTAGATTCATCAGATAAGGTAATTCTCGACCAAGGTTGCCCTTACAAACAAAGATTTGATGAGCCAACAGAAGAAGACGCAATGACCTTACTCAACCTTGAGGAACGATTGTTGCGTGGAGAATAAGTCTACTGAGGCTAGAATGAACATGTTCGCTCCATAGGCCTTTGATTTTCCATCCACTATTTTCAATCATAACTGTAAAATCCCCCCAATCTCCATGCAATAATTCGATTAATGAATCATCCTTTAATTGATTATAATTATCAATTTTAATTGCTTTAATTGGTAAAATTAAAACTAGATTAGCATCTTTGGAACATACTTCACATACACTTGACAAGGTACTTTCTAGTAATTCAAAATGAGAAATAGTGCCATGAGAATTTCTTCCATAAGGCGGGTCTAAAACCACTCCAGAAATTTTCCCATACCATTGTTTGGGGATATGTTGTGAAAGTTTAGTAGCATCTCCTTTAATTACTTCAATAGTTGATTTTGGAGTCTCTAAAGCCCATTCAATATTTTTCATTGTCCCTTCAACCATTTCTTCTTCCATATCTATAGCGATAATATTCCTACCCATAGTAGCCGCTTCAATAGCAAATCCTCCAGTTCCAGTCATTGGATCGAGAATAATTCTCTCATCCATCGGGCCACCTGCAAGATTTACTGCTAATCTGGCTAGTTTCGGATCAAGACTAATCGGTTTGAAAAATGGCCTTTCAGTTGCTCTTCTTTTACTTAATCCACTAGAATCCATATTTGCATCAAGCATCCATCCACAAATCACTTTGTTTGAATATCCATCAAGCATAATTCCAAGTTTGTGGTCAGGTTCCTCTAAATTGATTGAATATCCTAACTCTGTAGCTATTCCCCCAATTGCACTTGCAATTTCACTACCACTCAAACCATTGATTCGTCCTTCTTGACGCCATGAAAAAACTCCTATAGTCCCGTGAATAGTAGATTTTTCAATCAAATTCCTGATATTTTGTATGAATTGTTTTTTAGTTTCATCTTTATGATCCCAATCCATGATTATACAATCGGTTAGTATAGCTTGAATTCCGCCACTGGAATTAACATTTATTGCAGCCTGTTCTAAGTCTAATTCACCGTCTAAGGCTACTAAGCGTGGAGATTCTAGTGTAATTACCTGATTTTTTGGAAATAAGGATTCTAACTCGGCTTTGGCAAGAGCGGGGTGCCAACCGCGTAAACACGCTACATTGCCCGCCATGAGACATGCTCCACATCCCCCCTCTTGACAAATTCGGAATACTACAATGCGAATATACACATACTATCGACTACAGAGCCTATCATGGGCTGCAATTTACGTGACCTAGCATCTCCTGAAAATATAGAATTACAGAGTTTGTCAGGTAAGAGAGTTGGAGTTGATGCGTTTCTTACTGCATTTCAGTTTCTCACAACTATTAGGGATAGATCTCCTCAGGGAGACGGTGGTCCATTAAAATCCGAGAATGGTAGAGTTGTATCACATTTGATGGGCTTTCTAAATAGAACTACAACTTTACTTTCAAAGGGCATAAAACCAGTTTTCATATTCGATGGCAAGGCTCCAGATTTGAAAGCTGATGAAATCGCGGCACGTAGAGCCAGGAGAGAGGAATCTGAGCGGATTCACAAAGAGGCCTTAGAGGCTGGAGATTTTGCTTTGGCACAAAAAATGGCACCTAGAATAATGCACTATTCCCAGGAGATGGTTGATGAAACTAAACAATTGCTAGATTTACTAGGTGTTCCTTGGGTTGTTGCTGAAGCAGAAGGCGAAGGACAGGCTGCAGTTATGGCTGCAAAGGGGCAATTAGATCTCGTTGCAACCCAAGACTGGGATGCACTACTTTACGGAACACCTCATTTGGTTCGTAACCTCATGAGCGATGGCTCCAAACAACATGGCCGTGTTGTTCGAGCACAAACTATTGATTTGAGCCAAATGCTTGAGACACACGGTCTAAGCCGTGAGCAATTAATCGATTTAGCCATCATGATTGGAACAGACTTTCATCCCGGCATTAAGGGAATTGGCCCTAAGACTGGAATTAAACTCATCAAGCAGCACGGTTCAATCGAAATAATTTGTCAAGTGAAAGACAAAGAAGTTCCTGAAAGACTTGATGAAATTCGTGAGATTTTCCTCAATCATCCCGCTGTAGAAGTAGCAGATGAAGATCTTAAACCCGGACAAATCGATGTCAAAGGATTGACTCAATTCTTGCAAGTTGAGCGTCAGTTTAGCCAACGTCGAATGGATAACGAACTGGATAAATTACGTGAGGTAGGTCTTATTCGTGAAGGTGGACAACGTTCACTCTTCTCCTTTTGAAGGCTTCATGAAACGTAAAGGACTTGCTAGAACATCAACACCTTTGTGTTGAGTTACTGCATTACGAGCCATACTTTGTGGGTCAGAAAGAGCTTCAAGAACCGTGTTTACTGGTGCGCATGGAATACCAGCCAATTTCTCTTCGAGTTCTCGTCGATTAAGTGATGAAACCGCATTAGACACAATTGCTTCAACTTCCTTTCTGCCATTGACTCGGCCTTCATTTGTAGACCAAGAGTCACGATTTTCTATTCCAAGTGCTTCAACCAAAGTGAGCCATTGATTGTCAGATCCAACACCGATAACAAACCACCCATCTTTTGCTTCAAAGGCCCGATATGGAACGAGATTAGGATGAGCGGAGCCCATCGGTTTAGGATTCTTCCCACTTGCTAATGCATTATGCGCTTGATTAACTAAAGCGGCAATCGCACTATCCCACAAGGAAAGGTCAATACGCATGCATTCTCCAGTTTTTTGCTTGTGGAACAAGGCAGCAAGAATTGCATTTCCAGCATTCAACCCAGTAATGACATCAATCCATGCTACTCCGACCTTGACAGGTGCTCCGCCTGCTTCCCCAGTAATGCCCATAATTCCGCTGCGTGCTTGCAGAGCAACATCATATCCAGGTTCATCACGTCGAGGCCCTGTTGCGCCATAGGCAGAAATCGAGCATAAGATAACGTCCTTAGGAAGAGGTCCAAGTAAACGCTCAAGTGTACCCGGGCGGAAGTTTTCAACGACAACATCTGCAGTTTTGATGAGTTCTAGAACTTCATTTGCCTCGCGTTTAAGATCAATCGTTATGATTTCTTTACCACGATTACATGAGAGGAAATATGCAGCAACCTGCTTTCCATCAAAACCCGTGGTAAAAGGCGGACCCCAATGACGGGTATCGTCCCCCCATGGGGCCTCGATTTTGATGACTTCAGCACCAAGGTCTGCGAGCATTTGTGTTGCATAAGGTCCAGCCAATATACGCGAGATATCGACGATTCGAATACCCTCAAGAATTCCGCCCATATACCCCCGAAGTGTCCGAAAGAGTTGAACCTCTCGCCTCGAACCCTTGTTTATGGAGCGATTGAATTTCGAAGACGACCGTCTTTGGAAAGGCCTCCTAGCGCTGGGTATTCTTCTCAACATACTTGTTTGCTTTACCAGTGACTTGGGCTTAGATACACAAGTGAAAATGGCTGTTGATGAAAACGGCGCTTTACCTTGGGGAGATTTACGTCCAGATACGATTGGCGAAAGTGATCCTGATGATGGAGGTCAGCGAACAGTCTTACCTCTGTATGGGTTTTCTGAGACAGGTATCAAAGCAACAGCTCTTCTTACCTTTATCGGACTTATCGCATGTCTNGTACGTTGGACTGGACTCAAATCAGCAGCCATTCTATCGCTTTCTCCCGCATTCATATTTTCCATTGGTCGTGGATATGAAGAAGTATACTTGGCCACTTTTTGTACACTTTCATTCATTCTGTTTACTGGTATTGTGTCAGCCAAGAATAGAATATTACAAAATATCGGAGGGGGTTTAATTTTCATGCTCATGCCTTATGCCAAAGGATTTGTTAATCTTAANGGCGTTCTTCTTGGTGGTTTACTTTTGGCTTTGCTTACCACAGTNTGGNGTGAAATTCACACTCGCGGTGGAAAGAAAACTCGCTGGATGTCCAAGCCNCANATTGTNAGTCTNACAGTCTGNTCAATNGTTTCCCTTTCNATGATAATTCTTGGTATAATCGGCTACAACAGTACTCTCGCTATACTTGCCGATAACCCTATTCGCTATACGACTGCTTTGGCCTTTTCACTGTTCGATGTTGTGGTTTTGTTTACTTTGTTCGGCATGGTGGCTTGGCCTTTTGTTCAACCAATGCTGTCAGCGATTGNTTCAATCGAGGATTCAGATATTGCAATNATGACAGGATANATCGTTGGAATCATGACTGCAATCGTGTTCTACGTAGCAGCNCTTTGGACTTATGAAGCCAGTATTTGGGGCGCAGAATGGCCAGGCATAGTTTGGACCATGGGTAATAATGGACGATACATCACCATGCTGTTTATTCCACTGGTACTTTTGCTCAAGCATATCTCTCANCATACCGAAATTCCAACCTATGACTCTGCCGCTTCGAAACTCAAAGTAATGGGCATAACTCTTCTTTTACTGTTACCGCTTTCTCTTCTTGCCTCGGTTCACGGACAAACTATGTGGACCGATGAGGCCGCTGAAGCAATGAATCTTGGTGAACAAGAGCATTTCCTATTTGTATCCGAGGATACANTGGCAATGCATTGGCTTTACACATTTTATGCCCCTCTTGATGCTGAAGAAAAACANATCACTGGGCACTGGCGTTCGGTNGACTCGACATGGGAANTTGATCTAAACACATCNTTATCACAAGTNAANACATTAGTNACCTCNCCTGATGTAACGTTAACACCGGAAGGGTGGATTGTTCAAACAAAAGGAGAAGTTGATTTCCTCAACGGTGGAGGAGAATGGCGCGTCTTGACGCGCTCTTAACTTCAAGCGGTTTTGTCGGATTGAACTTGAACACGAACTGCTTGAGCAGAAGCTTTGCAATCTTGCATTGCTTTGCGTACTCTTGTACCAGCAGCGGAGTTACCCTTGTCATGCTTTACAGCATCGACTAGAGTGGCAGTTAAATCGTCAATCATTCCTTGTACCATGGCTTCTACAGACATAGACCGCTCCCAGTGAAATCGGTCTTTATGTGTTGTGCCGACATGGTTATTTTGTAAATCATCTCAAAAGGCACTCAGTATTGCGTTTTTAGGCTAAAAACAAGGAAATAAACCATAAATAATCAAATTTTTAGTNATTTTATAGTTAGAAGGGTTTGAAAGCCGAGAGTATTAGGAGTTACANGGGGGAGTTACTATGACCTTTGAGTCNGACAGTGTTTTACCGGACCCTGACCCCATTTCTACCCAAGAGTGGATTGATTCAATATTGGCAGTTCAAGGCCAACAAGGCAATGAAGAAGCAAGAAGATTACTGCTTGCAACAATGAATGCTGCTAAATCTGCAGGTGTAGATATAGATGTAATCAATACCCCATATTTCAATACAATTCCACCAAGCATGCAAGGCGATTACCCTGGTGACCTTGAGATGGAAAAAAAGCTTCATGGAATTATTCGTTGGAATGCGATGATGATGGTTACTAGGGCTAACAAATACTTCGATGGAATAGGAGGGCATATCTCCACTTATGCTTCAACATCTCATGCTTGGGAGTCCGGTTTTAATCACTTTTTTAGAGGCAAAGATGGAGATGGATCAGGTGATCACGTCTACTGGCAAGGCCATGCATCCCCTGGTGTATATGCAAGAGCATGGCTTGAAGGAAGATTGACAAGAGAACAAATCGATATGTTTCGTCAAGAAGTAGAGGGTAAAGGNCTGTCATCTTATCCTCACCCTAGATTGATGCCAGATTTCTGGGAATTCCCNAGTGTAAGTATGGGGCTGGGAGGAATGACTGCAATTCACCAAGCGAGATTTAATCGATATTTAGAATCTCGAGGATTGTGTAATACTACTACATCTCGTGTTTGGTATACAATGGGAGATGGGGAATCTGATGAACCCGAATCACTTTCCCAATTATCTCTAGCAGCNAGAGAAGGATTAGATAACATAATCATGACTATGAATTGTAATCTTCAAAGATTAGACGGTCCAGTACGAGGAAACTCAAAGATTGTTCAAGAATTAGAAGGCCGTTTTAGAGGGTCTGGTTGGAATGTAATCAAGGTTCTATGGGGAAGTAGTTGGGATGACTTATTTTCNCGGGATTCCAATGGCTCACTAATTGCAAGATTAAACTCTCTTGTAGATGGTGATGAGCAGAGAATAATGACTGCAGATGGCGCTACAATCCGTAAAGAGTTATTCAATTCAAGTGATTTAGCATCATTGATTGAAGATTATTCTGACCAAGATTTAGAAGATCTTTGTCAAGACGTAGGCGGTCATGATTTCATCAAATTACATGCAGCATATGCACAGGCAACTGCTCACAAAGGGCAACCAACTGTGGTAATTATTAGAACAATCAAGGGATATGGATTAGGTCCATCCTTCGCAGGAAGAAACACNACTCATCAAAAGAAAAAAGCAGATATGGAAAGTATGAAATTNATGCGTGATGATTTGAATTTATCTTTTAGCGACGAGCAACTTGAAGACTATCCATTAATTGACCCTAAAGACGTACCAGATGTAGTGGCTTATGCTAAGGCTAGAAGAAAAGAATTACACGGACCCGTACCTGAAAGGCGTTCACCAAAATCTGATCTTAAGATGGCAGATCAAAGTACCTTTTCAGAATTCGATGAAGGCACCAAAGGCAAGATGCAAGTGTCTACTACAATGGCATTTGTAAGATTGTTAAGATCGCTGATGAAATCTGAACAATTAGGTAATAGAATAGTACCTATTATTCCTGACGAGGCTAGAACTTTTGGTATGGATCCATTATTTTCTGAATTTGGAATATATCATCCNGAGGGGCAACTTTACACACCTGTTGATTACAAAGTTATCATGAAGTACAAGGAATCTGAAGCAGGACAACTTTTCGAAGAAGGAATAAATGAAGCAGGTGCAACATCAACTTTTATTGCCTCAGCCACCTCTTATTCTACACATTCATGTCCAACGATTCCATTTTATACATTCTATTCGATGTTTGGATTCCAAAGAGTTGCTGATTTAATCTGGTCAGCCGCAGATCAAAGAGCGAGGGGATTCCTTATGGGTGNAACCTCAGGTCGAACTACACTAAATGGAGAAGGATTACAACATCAAGATGGACATTCATTATTGATGGCTCATACCAACCCTTCGGTTCGAGCATGGGACCCAGCATTTGCCTACGAACTTGCAACAATTATCCAACATGGGATTAAAGAAATGTATCATGAAGATATCGATGTAATGTATTACATTGCCGTGTATAATGAAAATTATCCAATGCCTGCTAAACCAAAAGATGTAGATGAAGGAATAATTCGAGGTATTTACAAGCTACGTGCAGCACCTAAGGGTGACGGGCCTGTGGTTAGATTGATTGGTTCAGGACCAATTATGCTTCAAGTTCTTGATGCAGTTGAGAAATTAGAAGAATTTGGAGTTCGCAGTGAAATTTGGTCTGCTACTTCTTACGGTGAATTAAGACGAGATGGTCTTGAATGCGAAAGATGGAACCGCTTAAATCCAGATAAACCAGAAAAACAATCATGGGTAGAAAAGATGTTTTCTTCATCTTCAGAGCCAATTATTGCTGTTTCTGATAACATGGCGGCTGTTCCAGACATGGTAAGGCAATGGATGCCAGATGACTATACTGTTCTCGGTACAGATGGCTTTGGACGTTCAGATACCCGAGAGTCTCTTAGAAGATTTTTCGAAATTGATGGAAAAGCGATTACATTAGCNACNCTATCTCGTTTAGTAAGGAAGGGAGGCATAGAATCTAGCGTCTATAAGAAGGCGGCAAAGAAGTTCAATGTCGAATCTGAAAGGAAAGATATTGCCGACCTTTAATCGACGAATCAATAATCTATACCGCTTAGGAATGNCATGGGCCTAATCNTGGTTTTAGTGACTTTTCCCGATGAGAAATCAGCAAACAACATTGTAGATGAAGTATTAGAAAGAAAATTAGCAGGNTGTATTCTTACGACAGAAGTAAGTTCAGCATATTTCTGGCAGAATGAGAAGCAGAATGATGAAGAAATGGTTTGTTTATTCAAGACCAATGATTCTAATGTGGACAATTTAGAGAAGTATATCCTAGAAAATCATCCATATGAGGTCCCAGCAATAATAAAATTAAATGCTTCAGCAAATGCCGATTATGAAAACTGGTTAACCAGTAATATCTCGTGATTGGAAATTTAACTAGGGTATCAAAACGCGCGTCTTAATGTGCTAGTTATCCGATTGGATTATGAAGCCGCGCGACACAGATGAGTCTATGTCAGCAAATAGAGGCTCAAAAAAAGCAGNCTCTACCNAGACTTCTAGTTTTGGAGTTTCAAAACGAGAAGGGCATGACTCCTCAAAATATTATGACACCAATATGTATAGAGGGATTCCTAGAGAATCAGATGTTGGAGACCCACAAGAATTTCCTGAATTTCTAAAAGATAGTCTAATCTGTGGAGATTCTAGAGATATGAGTATGATTCCACCAAATAGCGTTCATCTCATGGTTACCTCACCNCCATATAATGTTACTAAAGAGTATGATGAAGACCTTAGTTTACAACAATATCTAGATTTATTGAGGGGTGTTTTCAAGGAAACATATAGAGTANTNGTGCCAGGTGGNAGAGCGATAATCAATATTGCAAATGTAGGAAGAAAACCGTATATTCCACTAACTAGTTATGTAAATATGATTATGCTTGAAATTGGATTTTTAATGCGTGGAGAAGTGATATGGGATAAATCCGCCTCAGCAGGTTCTAGTACCGCTTGGGGTTCATTNAAGTCAGCATCTAATCCCTGTCTTAGAGATGTACATGAATATATTTTGATTTATTCAAAAGGNTCTTTCAAATTGGATAGAACAAAGCAAGAAAGATCTGAAGGNCGTGAAGATACTATTGAAAAACAGGAATTCATCGATTTGACAAAATCGATTTGGCGTTTCCCAACAGCCTCAGCAAAAAGAATAGGCCATCCGGCACCATTTCCTAATGAATTACCTCGTAGATGTATTGAATTTTATTCATTCAAAGGAGATGTTGTTTTGGACCCATTCATAGGCTCTGGGTCTACTGCTTGTGCTGCAAAGCAAACTGGTAGGAATTTCATTGGATATGATATAAATTCGGATTATATTGAATTAGCTCAACAAAGAATTGATTCAGAAATATAACTTTCTTTATACATTGTCGAATTATTCTTGAATCATGAAATATACAATTCTCTCAGATGAAGCCTTACAGCCAGTCGACCATGGTCTAATGAATTGGAATATTTTAGATAAAGAATCAGGATTAATTGCCAAGGTCTCAAATTTTATTTCTAAAGGATGGAAACCTCAGGGAGGAGTTTCTTTTGGCGCAGGTAAGTTCCTTCAAGCAATGATAAAATGTGAAGAGGAATAATCAATCTTCATCGATTAATTCAGCTTCTAGACTAACTTCAAAATTCTTCTCATCGCTTATTTCCTTAGAAGAACGAATAACATAGCCAATACCAGCAGCCGAAAGAAGAATNATCAAACTAAACATTGTCATAATTAGNCCATGTTCAGCGAATAAATTTCCTAATGCTGAGAAAAATCCTTCAGAATTAGAATCTTCATTAGTTGATTTTGGAGTAATCATGCTAACTATGGATTGTTGGTCATAGACATTTCTAGTGAATGTAAGCATTCCATCCATTGAAGAATCATATTCATCTGATGGTGTTGTAGGATCTAAATCAGAATAAAAGTCCGGTCTTTGCTCAAATGAAATATCAATTGGAGAATCTAGGTTGATTGTTAAAATGACATCAACGGTATATGGGATTCTCGATTCAAAGAATTCTTGATCTTCAACAATACCTAGTATTGTCATAGCCTGTCCTGAAACATCAAAATGAGTCCATGTACCCCAATGAGAAGGGTCTACATCCAAATCATAGTACCAAGTATCTGCAATTCTGTTTCCTTGACCTTGGTCATTACTTCCATCTTCTCCTAAATCGATTTCTAATTGAATAGAGCCTGCTTGTAGTGAATCTAATTCAAATTCAGTGGCAGTGAACATTGCTTCTAATCTGGTAGTTCCATTAGGAATCCAAACATAGTGCGAGTCTTCAGTGTAGTATAGTGCTCCAACATCACCGTTGTTAAAGTGGTTCCAATCACCTTTCCAAGAGTGCTTTACACGATCGGTATCCAATGTGATGGTTTTCTCGACCATCATATTTTCATAGATTTCCCATGCATCCCAAACATTGTATTCTGGATGATCAACAATTCCATTTCCATCTTGATCTCTCATCAATTCGAGAGTTCTTGCTAGTGCTACTGCGGCATCAACATTGGTTAATCCATGTCCTATTCTCCAATCATGACATTGTCCAGTGTCACTCAAATAACACTGTTCAGGGATATCGCTACAGGCATCATCAGCATTTCCATCTTCACAAGAATTTGCCATGCCTTCATAATCAGCAGTAAGTTCTAAGATTAATTCTAATTCATGAACTCTACTAAAGTTCTCATTATCCCAATTCTCATATTGACCATATGCAGCTGTGCCTTCTCCTCCAACTAAACTATCACCAAAGTCATGATCGTCTCTATGATAATCTGCAACTCCAAGAGATGGTGCAATATCTAGAATCAATCCAGCCATTCCACCCACGTGAGGGGTAGCCATTGAGGTTCCTGAAATTGACATATAGTACAGATCACCTTGAAGTTTAGTTGTAGCATCAATTGCAGTTCCTCGAGGAGCGGTAGCCCAAATATCGCGACCTGGTGCACCAACATCCGGCCAAGTATGTTGTTGATTCATACAACCGCGAGATGAGAAAGAGGTTACTGCAGTACCATCATGGGTTAGAGCAGCAACTGAAATTGCTGAAGGAGTATTTGCATATACATTGGTTTTCAACCCACTAGAACATTCCCCACCATTGCCACCAGAGTTCGATGCGGCAAAAATAACAGCAACGCCATTTTCATATGTCAGTCTATCAGTTAATTGAGCAATTACTCCGTTTGGGTCATAATCACCATCGGTGCCCCACGAATTAGAAACTACTCTAATGTGAAATTGATTTTGTCCTGGTATAGAATGAGTATAGGTCCATTCAAGTCCTTGTTCAGCAGCAAAAATAGATGCTCCATCACCAGTTCCTAGCGCTACCATTTGAGCACCTTTGGCTACACCTGCTCTTCTTCCGGCAGAAGCATCACCATTGCCAGCAATAGTTCCACCAACGTGTGTACCGTGTCCTGACGAGGTATCGGAATTTGTTGTCTCTGTCCAAACACCATCCCATTTGGCTGAATAAATTACCTTATCACCAGTCCAAGGCTCAAGATAGTCAAAATCAGGATGTCCCGCATCAACTCCAGTATCAAGGTCAACAATTGCTGTACCATCACCATCCCACTCAGTAAATTTCTGATCGACTTCATACTCAATTTCTCCAGTTGGAGAAATAATCACTCTATCCCAAGCATCTGTTGCCTTAACTACGTGAGTAGTTTCATGCATCATTATCCCAGGGTCAGTTTTAATCTCTCCACCCCATTCTTGAGGGAGATAGAAAAAGTCTAGAGGCCTATCTAATTCTAGATATTCCACTCTATCCCAAGTTGAAATAACTCGTATGTCTCTAATACTTGCTTCAATAAGTCCTCCATCAACCAAAGGAGCGTCCCCTAAAATAGTGGCACCATAATTTTCTAGAGTAGACAAATCCTCTTCCAAGACTTCGGAGTTAAGTTGGAAAATAACTGGAACAATCTCATCTTCAGAAGAAGAAGATAATGAGTCTCTCAGTGCATTGTCCATTTTAGAATAATCACCCATCGGGTTTAACCCATCAGCTAGCGGTGCTGCTGTAGCCCCAATCATCAACATTTGAAGGGCCAAGGCAATGAAAAATGTGACATTAAGTCTAGAAGACATGACATAGGCTAACACCCATCATTCAAATGTCTTATTCTTCATTGTTCTTGTCTGGAGCTGGCTTAGCAAAACCGTCTTCCTTGACTGTGTTTAGAACCACATGTGTAAAAGAACGAGTAACTCCTTCGAGTGTAAATACAGTTTTTGTTAAGTCGTCAAGGTCGGCACGGTCCCTCACCCTAGCCAAGACCATTGAATCCCAATCCCCAGTTACATCATATACAGAGAATACTCTTGGATCAGCAGCAATTTTTTGCTGAACATTAATCATTTTGCCCTTTGCAATCCTCAATCCTGCCATTATTGTCATGCTCCACCCGACACTTTCAGGATCTAGAACTACAGAATAACCTTGGATAATATTTTGTGATTCTAGTTTTTTGAGACGATTGGTGATTGTTCCTTGGGCGACTCCAACAATTCTAGATAACTCCCTTTGGCTAGCCCGAGAATCCTCTAGTAAAGCTTGTAGAATTGCACGGTCAGTACTATCCAAAGTCATATCAGCACCACTATTCGGTAACTCCTCTATATCTTCAACACTTCGTATCAATCATTTTTCAACAGTTGGACTATTTAGTGCAAGATATTGAGTCCAAGACCCCAACTCATCAACCTCTAATTGGATGCCTATGTTACAATTATCTGGTAGTTTCTGTTTCACTTTTATCTCTATATTCACTAATTGATTTGGCTCAATAAATCTACTCTTCGGATTATTCCTCATCTTCCACGGCGCCTCAATCTTCACAGACTTAACTTCAACTCTTTTTTGGAAAGATTGAACATCAATAATCAGCGTTACATCGTCTTTCCATCCTGCAGAAATCTTTGGCATCCCCTTCTCATTTCGATATGACTGAGAGACCAATCCAAAGCAAATAATTCCTAATAGTACAAAAATCAAAATTGGCAAGTATAATGCTGTAGAATCAATATTTTGAGATTTAAATGGTAAATCGAAATGGTGCATTGAAAGTAATTGTTCGGATGAATTATCAGATTCAATAGAACCAAAGAAGGCCATTGTAATTTGCCAACCATACGGGTCCTCTTCAAAATCAATCCCAGCCGCATATAGATGTTCTGAACTGATTATCCATTCAGCACTTGTAGTATTGTTGGCTTTAATTCCAAAGCCAACTTCAGGCTTCATGTCATAAATCAAATTAGTACTCACTCTGCCATGCATGTCGATAGCATTTTGTTTACTCAAAAAAATGTAAAGTAAAGTATCATCAGTAAGATTTTGTGTAGGGGTCATTTCTATTGGCATTCTAATATACCAAGGACCAGTTTCTCCCTCAACAATGATTATTTCGCCTACTAAATCAATAATAGGCATACTTGAATCGATTTTTGAATAATTCTCAATTGCATTGGTTTTAGATTCATATTGGTTGAAGAAAGAAACCGATTCAAAATCACTATTTGACGATAAATTATAGATTCCAGAGCGTGATTTAGCATCATCATCTGGCCAATCAGAGTTGGTTTGATCACTCCATAACCACCATGATAATGTTATAGAGTCACTATCATGAGAACAATTATCAGATAAATCTAGTTCAATGAAACATTCTTCAAAGATGGTTGAAACAGGTTCAGGATTAGGTATATCAAACCGGAATTGCGCTGTATAGCCACCTTCATCTGCATTAATCGATGGTGAAAAAAAGATTATTAAAACCATCATTAATACTAACCTACGCATTAAACCACCTCGGCTTTTTCAAATTCTAATCCTAATTTTGCTCTAAGAATATCTCTTTCAAGCGTATTAATCATCAAACTAATTCTTACACCCGACCATGCCGAAATAATAGCATCTGAATTTTGAATTTGACATTTTAGTAGTAATGGACCATCTTCTAAATGATCAATTTCTTGAATTTCTAAAAACTCATCCACTGTGGGGACCCATCCTTCAAGCATTTTTATGATAATTTCTTGTTCCACTTCGACAGTCTCTTCAATATCGTGTTCAAGAGCAGGGATTGCTTCTTGTCTAGTTCTCCACGTTCCTTTATTTTTAACAAAGGTAGGCATTCCAACATGTATCAATTTCAATGGATGGAAAGTCCCCTCTGGCCACAAATCGCCTTTTTTATTTGGACAGACTTTGTTAAACAATCTATCAGTAACTGATTTTGAAGATATATTCAGCCTTTTACCTCTACTCCACCAAGACCATTTTTTGGAATCAATTCCATATCTAGAAGATATATTTTCAATAACTTCTTGCTCTGCTAGAAAAACCGAATGTCGATTTGTTTTCGGCTTATCCATTAGTTTAGGCGTCCATGAAGAGTTAGCTAATGGTTTTCTTTTTGGAATGAATGCCTTAGCAATTCCTTCAGGGGTTGCTTCAGAAACGTGTCTAAGAATAGCAACAAAAAATCCTCCAGTATTATTATCTTGGTGATTTAATCTACGACATAGATTTAGGTTTTGAGAAANCTTAGTCTCTAATTCATTATCAAGTTCNTCTGTTATCTTTTTTCTATCTCTATAGCATAAATGTTGTAATTTAAGATTAGGAAGTTTAGGCAATTCATTTTTGATTTCACATCTTTCCCCTTCTTGATCTAGAATATTCCATTCATTCAATCCTGGATTTAATACCAAACCATCTACTAATTTTTCATCTATTTCAATTAATTCTAACCATGGGCATTGACGTAAAATTTCAGCAATCACAGCTTCATTTTCGCATGGGTCTATGCTGCATGTTGAATAAACCAATTTCCCACCCGGTGTTAGTAATTTAGCACCCCTAACTGCAATTGAAACCTGTAAATCGAACAAACCGCGACTAGCCTTTGGTTTCCAATTTTTCCAAATTTTGATATTTTTTCTAGTCGTTGCAGTTCCTGTACAAGGTACATCGGCAACAACTGCATCAAAGCCTGGAGGAGGAATTCTTCCAATATGTCTTCCATCTTGTTGGTTGACTAACACATTAGGTAATGCAAGTCTTGCCCTGTTTGAGATTAACATATTCGCCCTTCCAGATACAGGTTCATTGGCAATCACAAAACCTTCAGGAGCGATTTTCTCGGCTAGTTGAGTGGTCTTTGAACCTGGGGCAGCACACATATCTAGAATCATTTCTCCATTTTGAGGATTCAATAATTGTACTGGTAGCATACTTGCGGCTTCCTGTCTAGTTATTCTTCCTGAATCGTGAAGAATTGTTAGGATTCTTTTATCATATCCCTCAGAAACTTTACCTCGATAAAATGGCATCTGCCAAGCAGTTTGATCAGGCATCCAAGAAATTGGTATTCCGCCCATTTCTTTGATTTTAGAAATAGTCCAATCTTTATCATTTCTTGAAACTGTTAATCTTAAGGTTTCATTGAGAGGCGTAGTTGCACATGTTAACCATGAATCGAGATTCATTCCTAATTCCAAAGCGAGTTTAGCCAAACAAGAATTTTTTGAGACCTCACCGAGGTCTTCTTCTTGCCAACCTGCTGAGGCCATGACTATCGGTTCGCTATCTTGTCTATCTTGCTTCCGCCATGCTCAAGGGCTTTCACCCCTTAGAATACAATATGCTGGGAGATGAGTCGCCGTTGATTTTCCCAGTTTTACTGATTATTTTATCAACATGGCTAATTCCAAGGAAAATAGAAATGTATCTGGAAAAATTACCTCCTCAATTAGGTAAATTCGGCTTTTATTCTCATCGCTTCGGACCATTAGTTTTAGTCGGCTTCATGATTTTGGATAGAGTAAAAGCAATTTTCCAGAGAGATGTTTCTTATTTAGAAATCTCCCAAAGACTTGGTTCTGGAGAGTTTCAATATACTGATTTAAGGGTGTTAGTAACAGGTGACGGAGCGCCTGAAATAGTAATGTTTTCATTATTATTATTTGCTTTACTAAGTCATAAGTTACCAAGTATTTCTACCTCCTCTTATGAACTTAGAATGACTGTTCAACACAGAATTATGACTTATATTTCCTTTTCATTTCTCGTATCATTTTGGATATTTTTCCCCGAATCTTCGTATTATGAACCATCTTCATTCCCACTTCAAACCACACTTTCTAAGTATGGAGATTATTCAATTTCAGTGGTTATCTTGACTGCACTATTGATACTTGTAAATAGTGAATTATTTGCAATCACAACGATTGCACATTCAAATGAAGGTCTAGACAAATTAGTTAGAAGAACTAAATTAAAGATGTATTTGATTCTACCATGTTTAATTTATGCTTTATCAAATTCAGTTCAATCTACTGACTCATGGTGGATGAATATTTCACAAAATGGGGAGTTTATGATGATTCTATTTTTCATCTTACAATCTTTCGGATTGATATTTGTAACAATTCCTAGCAAACTGAATGAATCGTTTTTGCAACATGGAGATGGCCGAAGTAATTCTTTAACTTTCCAATTATCAATTAGTGTGTTTATTTTATTCGTTATTACTTGTCTTTTTCTGGCCAATCATGAACCATTCAATGACGGAAATGGGTACCTTCTTGAGTCAAGTTGGCTTGTTGTCGGCATGCTTGGCCTTATTTCTGCTTCGTTAATACTTCCAAATTTCGGTTTTGACAGTGCAGCAAGACCAGAGTTATGGTGGATTAGAATGGTCCTAATCTTTGGTCCAAGCATAATTTTTATCTTCACACCATATGCAATTTTTATTGTTCCAGCATGCCTGCTATTATTGCCAATTAGTATGGTTCATCCATGGGTAATTGAAACCGATGTCTTATCGCCATCTTTGATTAAAGTATTATTTCCATTAGTTGGGTTGATGATATTAATTCTATCATTTTCAATTTTTACTGAATGGCCATTGATGACATTCATTATTTTGGGTTGGCTACCGAGTCTATTTGCAGCAAAAAGTATTGAGATATATCTCAAACAGATGAAAGTATTAGAGACACTATGAAACTGGCATTATTGACTACTTTTCAGTCGCGCTTCTTATTAGTAATTAGTCTACCCTGTATTTGAAGTCACGGACTTCAAGGGATGGGACCCTAATGACAAGAGCATTTAGAGACGGCGTAGAGCAGAAAAAAAGAGTAAGAGCACCAGTTCGAATAAGAAATTGGAATCCGATTAGAGATTTAAGAGGATTGAAGGCGAGAACAACACATACAGGCAATCAAATGGGGCCATTAGTCGATGTTCCAGCAATGATCAGAATCGAAGACGAACATTGGGTCTTTGAAAGAATTGAACAGGGAGTTCTAACTAACTTGACTCATCGTCTAATTATCCATGACTCTGAAGGTGAAAGAACACTAGGGGCAACTGAGAATCTTAATACAGCTATGCAAGTTGCACAAAAAATGGCAACTATTGAAAATAAAATTATAATGATTAAACCGTTGTAATTAGAATCAGAATAGATTCCAAATAGCGCTTACAACACCTTGGTTGACAAGGTAAAAGAAGACGCCAATAATTATACACGCTGAATAAACTTGCATTGGAGTAATCTTCCAGGCATGCTCAGATTCTTCATCGAAATATCTAATCAAACCAGCTGCTTGCTGTATTCCACTACCATCGGATTTCTTCTTTGATGCCATTTCGACCATTCCATCCCAAAAGTCACCCCTTTATCAACGCGACGCGTAATTATCATTAGTCAAAAAGCCTTATTCTTGTTCTGAATTGCTAGTCAAATCAATCAGCGGGATTACTTCATCATGCACTACAGAATCGATTTGATTAACGGTTTCAAGATTTGAAATAACTAAATCCTCATTCTGATTTGTAATTTCCGAAATTATGATTTTTTGCTCAACAACTTCATCATCCGTTATCTTTTGGTGAATGCCAGTTTCAGGATCAGCCTCGATCAAAGAGGCCTCAATTCTTGCAATTGCTCTTTCTATTGCTGGTCCATTATCGTCGGCTAGTGCACCTCTGGCCAATTCTAAATCAAATTCTGCAGCGGCCAATAATACTGCAGACTTATCTTTATCCCATTTATCGCTAGAGTTTGTATTTTTTACTTTTTGAGAAATTTTTACTATTGCTTGGGACATTATTTCGATCATTTCTTCAAATGTTTTCTTAGAATAATTAACTAACTCATACCAATTATTTTGATTTATTTTTTCATCGAGTTTAGGATATTTTTTATTCATCCACCTTCGTATTGCTGAAAGATGTTTAAACTCCCAAGGCTTGTGTGGAAGAGAGGAGACCAAATCAAAAATAATTCTACTTCTAAGGCTAATCGGCCCATCTAAAATTATAGTGTTAAGATAACTAGAATTGAATAAACCAAAACCCCAATATGAATCTGAAATAATTGTAATTTTTAATTGTCCACTTGAGGTTTCTATCTCCCATTTTTGCTCATTATAATTAGGTTTATTATTGAATACAGGAGTTTCTGGATGTTGTAAAAGTGAAATTAATGTAGTAGCCACATTACCTAAATAGATTATTTTCTTTGATGAAGGAAAATGTTTCGATCTTAGAAGATTATTAGTTTCATCAATTTTATGATCAGGTTTAGCACTGAGAACCTGACAAATCAGAGTAGTAGTTTGACTTGAACCACTCTCCGCCATGGTTATTGCTGCCATTCTATACACATCAAATCACCTATTTTGTATGTAATAATCATAGGAAGACTTCAAGAAAGGAAGCCTTCATGGATGTAATAGGTGAAAGAATGGCTTCACAGACTAAGGCATCCAAGATTGAGAAATTAACCGCATTACCAGGAGTTGGAGCAGCAACTGCAAAGAAACTGGTTGATGCTAAATTAGATACAGTATCCAAAGTAGCTTCAGCAGGCGCTTCCAAGCTGATTAAAGCTGGAATAAAAGCAGCGGTTGCTAAGAAAATTGCATCCGCTGCAAAAAGTGCTGATAAGGCCGCTTCTGCNAGGCTAAAGCAGNCAGCAAGTAAAGCAAAGGCAGCAGCAAAGAAAGCACCAGCCAAGGCTAAAGCGACAGCAANTAAAGCAAAGGCAGCAGCAAAGAAAGCACCAGCCAAGGCTAAAAATTTAGCTAAAAGTGTAAAATCAAAGGTCGAGAAAAAGGATACATCTAGTACTAAGAAAATAGGACCATCTCCTAAGACCCCTCTATCAAAGATGTCATGGTTCAAGAATTTTAAGAAGTAATTTACGAATTGTTCAATAACCCGCCATCTAAGTCGTGTTCATGCCTAGAAGGAAGTATGGACGGTTGAGGAAGACCGTTGAACTGCCTCCAAAAGAGAATTGTTCTAGGTGTCGTTCAGGCAAATATTGTCCTATTGTTGGACACTCCGGTCAAGAAGTTAAACCAAAAAGAAACTGGTTTGGGCCGGAAAAAATCGCTAAACGCAAAGGAAAGAAAAATTAGTTTTCTTCAACTTCTACATAACTGGTAGAAGGTGAATTTTCGACAAGTTCTTCAGGTTTAGTTTTATCTTGCTCTAGATGTTCTCTAGTTGCTTGAGCTCTGTGATATACTTCTCTCAATGTTTGATCTGAAATTTCAAGATAAACTCTCGTAGTAGCAATAGTGCTGTGCCCGAGTAACTTTTGGATGGATACTAGATCTGCACCACGTTCAAGAAGGCCTGTTGCAAAATTATGTCTTAGGACGTGAGGAGTTAATTTTCCTCTTGGAAGACCAGCATCAAGGGCTAAAGAATCCATCAATCTTTGAACACCTCTAGGTTGTAACCTCCTACCTGCTGAATTCAGAAGTAGTGCAGAGTCATCATTCTTCAATCGTGATTCACGAACAGGAATCCATGATTGAATTTTATCCAATGTGCGTTGGGTAAATAGCACAAGTCTATCTTTGTCGCCTTTACCGCCTAATACTCTGGCTGAACGGTCATGAAGATCTATATTGCTATAATCTAAATTACACACTTCACTAACTCTAAGACCAGTATCCAACATCAGTGTCACAACTATTGAAGCTACAGGGTTTTCACTATTTTCAGCCGCTTCAATAACCATTGATAACTCCCTTCGAGTAAGAGTTCTAGGTAATCTTTTTCCAGTTCTTGCTCGAGAAAGGTGTTCTGGCCACCTATGTCCGAGCCATTTCAATAAATGTCTTGCAGCTGCGAGTCTAGCATTATAGGTCGTAGGCTTCAAGTCTGATAGGCTGTGAGTCCACAAATCAATTCTACCATTTAGGGGTTCCATTCTTTCAGCAAGTTGTATGATAGTCATATTCTCATAATCACTTTCACTAATTACATTCTCACCTGGAAGAATTGTTTCAACTAATGAACGAAGAGCACTAGCATAGGATTTCTGAGTATTTTTTGATTTATTTTCTGCCTTCAATTGGCTTTTGTAGCAACTAGTCCATGGTAAATTCTGGATATGAGATAAACGTGCAGGAAGGCCAATATCGTCTTCTTTACCTAGTCTAAGTTGACTAGGTCTCAAAGCCCTTCTTTGTCTTATTATCTCTCTGCGTTCATCCATTGGCGTTCACCGCCTCTCGCCGAAGCGAGTGTGCATCCCATGTCCCGAAGGACAACAAGTGGAATGGGGTGATACATATCAAACCATCGGGGATAAAACATCAGTAATAGATTTAGATTTCACTGATTTTGGTTTACTGGAACCCAATCATGGCCATTCCACCACAATACACTTCTGTCTGACATTTGCCTCCAAGTATATCCATTTGCATCAGTCCACTGGCGCAGGATAGTTACTTGATTTATGGGTAAGTCTTGAATGATAGGTTGAGGCAAGATAGGATTGACATTTATCGGCTCTTTACTGGTAGTTTGGATTGAATTATTTCGACGTCTTTTTTGAATTATGAATACCATGATTGAACCGACAACAACAATTATGATTATCATAAAAATCCACGATTTCGAATTATCATTATTTGATTTTGTAGAATCATTTGTATCATAATCGATGTTCTGAATGATAGTACTATTATCTTGTGGGGGATTTGATATATCAGTAGAGTTATTATCGACAAGGGTTTCATTTCCATCATCAACAGATGTGTTATTGGTTAAATTAGTATCATTATTAACGCTGTTATTTTGTGAATTATTAGTTGAGTTATTACTTTGCGTATTATTCGTCGAGTTGTAGCCCTGCGATTCATTATCAACATTTAGACTTGAATTCTCTAAAACATTGAAATTTATTTGCTTACTAAAATAAAGTGAATTATCTTCATCACTAGAAAGTTGGGTCAGTACTAAATTAATAGAATAATTTCCAATTTCGATACTTTCACTGAGATTTATTGAAACTGTGTATACATTCCTAGAATTTATCTGTATTTGCAGAGGAAAATAATTAGTTTCATTGCTGATTATAATCGAATTAAAATTGGGTAAATTAGATTGAGATAGTGAGTTATTGGCTTCTATATCTAATAGCCATAAATTTTCAAAGTTAAAGTATTCAAAATATGGATTTTTAGCAAATGCAAGTTGGAAATCTACCGACTCGTTTTGATATATATCGCCTAGTTGGAATGATTGCTCCATAGGGTTTTGTGGATTCAACAGTGGATTATTTATTTGAAAATTGATTATTGTTAATTCCATCATTCTATCTTGATTGTTATTCATATTCTCCAAGTAAATCGAAATCTCTTCTTGGTTGAATGTGGTATTAGAGAAATTGAACTCTAAACGGAGTTTGACTTCTTCAAGAGGCTGTAAATTAGAACCAACTACATATCGATTATTTTCAGCATCTATCTGGTTTCTTTGGCCGATATA
>PADF01000053.1 GCA_002702945.1 Methanobacteriota archaeon | reverse complement strand
ACTTGAGGCAACGTCACATGACTTTCATCCATAATCACCAAATATTTTCTCTTATCTCCATGAAATTGTTTTCCACATGCCGAAAGAAAATCGAGAAGACAATATGGGCGATCACTTGGATTTCTTCCATCAAAATGTAACGAATAATTTTCAACACCTGAACAATGTCCAATTTCTCTAAGCATTTCTAAATCATATTTTGTTCTCTGTTCCAAACGTTTAGCTTCTAAATCAAGGCCATTTTCTCTAAAGTAATCCAAACGAGTTTTTAATTCTGATTCTATTGAATCAAGTGCACGTTCAAATCTCTCTGGACTGGTCATAAAGAATTCTTTTGGATGAATCCATGCTTCATCTAAGATGTCTAATGTTTCCCAAGAGACAGGGTCGCAAACTTGTATTTTTGTTACACCTTCATAGTCAAATTGTATTCTAAGGGGGTCATCTCTACTTGGCATCCAAACATCAAGAACTTCACCTCTCAACCTGCAACTTCCTCGAACCAGGTCAGTATTAGTTCTAGTATATTGTAGGGCGACTAATTCTTTTAACAGATCAATAGGTTCAATTTTTTGTCCAATATGGCATCTTACATGGGATTCCAAGAAAGTTTCAGGTGGATTTAAACCATAAATACAAGATACAGAAGATACTATGACACAGTCTGGTCTAGTTACTAATGATGCAACTGCTGCAAACCTTTCTTGTTCTATTCTTTCATTGATTGATAATTCTTTATCGATGTAAAGGTCTCGATTTGCTAGATAAGCTTCTGGTTGATAGTAGTCATAGTGGGAAACGAAGTAATCCACTGCATTTTCTGGAAAGTATCCAGCCATTTCTTGATATAATTGGCGAGCAAGTGTCTTGTTATGGCTCATAATCAAGGTTGGAATATTCAATTTCTCGATAACCTTGGCCATAGCGAATGTTTTGCCACTTCCAGTAACACCCAATAAGACGCACCTTTCTTGACCATTTTCCAATTGAGAAATCAAATTTTCAATTGCTTTTGGCTGATCGCCCGAAGGAGTGAATTCAGTATGCATAGTAATTTTCTTGACTTCAGGGCGGAGATGCTCAAGAGCAGCACCTTCTAAGGCCTTTGAAAGATCAAAAGGGTCTCTCAATTCTAAATCTGAAAGGCCAACGTCATGGTCAGCAACCGATTCAAAGTCGCCATCATCGTCCCATTCCACAGTCATATCAAAGACCCCCTCTACACTTGTTCAATTGTCCAATGGTTTTGAACTATGTCATAATTATGGAAGATATAATCCACCATTTACGTGAATAATTGCTCCAGTTATGTAAGATGAATCTTGTCCTACTAGAAATGAGATTGTCGATGCCATATCTTCCGGACTTCCAACTCTTTTCAATGGAACTTCATTTTCTCTGAATTCTCTTTTCTCTTCACTATCGCCTGCTAGAATCGCTGTATCAACATATCCAGGTGCCAGTACATTGACTCTTTTTCCTTCAGGACCAACTTCTTGCGCTAATGAGCGTGCCCAAATTGCTAATGCTGCTTTTGAAGCAGAATAATCCGCACCATGTGGAGAGCCCCTAGTTCCTAGTTGTGAACCTACTACAACAATTCGAGCATCTTCAGAAAGGTGTTGTTGAATAGCTTTCCATACGCCAACAGCCCCTTCAAAATTTATTGCCATTGTATTTCTTAGATCTTCTAGAGTCATTTCACTAGCTGAAACACGATTATATGCGCCATGATTGAGTACTAGAACATCGATTGATTTTGCCATCCATGGGTGAATCCCCAGTAGGCCTACTTCGCCACCATCTGAACAGTCTACCTTAACAGCAAGCGCATCACCGCCATTTTCTCTAATTTCGGCAACTAGCATTTCTGCAGGTTTAGATGAATTGTTGTAAGTTAATAGTATGTCATAACCATCCTTAGACAATCGTTTGCATGTAGCAGCTCCTATTCCTTGGCCACCGCCTGTAACTAGAGCAACTGGGCGGGTCATGATTATCCCAAACAGTACTTAGCAATAATTCGACCTGTTCTCATTCTAGAAATTGCGCAAGTTGGGGGGGCTTCCAACCCTCGGGCTTGAGAACTTTACCATCTTCTCTACGAATCACTTTTCCATCGACTAATTTAGCCATATTAGATCTATGAACTTCATTGAATGCTTCATCATATATGTCTTGCATTCCATGATTGATTATTGTTCCAGCGAGAATATATCCGATATCAGCTAGAGCATCTAAAACTTCTACTAAATCGCCAGTACGAGCAGCTTCAGCATATTCTTGAACCTCTTCGGTAAGTAGTTTAATACGTAGTTCAATTAGTTCATCTGGGCCTAGTCCTGGGTTGTCTAATTTAGGAATTTCAAAAGCCTGATTGAATTCAAGAAGTGACGCTACTATAGGGTTCATAGTTTCAAGTGCTGCTACCAAGTCTTTCAACATTTCATCTAAGAGATATAGTGAAAATTATGATTATAGGTACAGCCCGATTGCTAAAGCAATAAGTAAAGCCCAGCCTGTAAACATCGAGGTTTGAAATAGGGTATTTTGAAAATCCTTTAATCGCTCTCTTGCTAAAACCACATAGATATTCAAGCCCGCCATCAATGCTGATGCGCCTAGGAACCACAGGCTACTAATAGGGTCTGATACGGCGAAACAAGCGAACCAGAGTAATGTTAACTGTATAGTAGTCCTAGTGGTTGCATTATCTCCGAACTTGGCTGGAAATGAATGTATTTGGTTTTCAATATCGCTTTTAACATCCATTCTGGCATAGTTGATGTCAAAGGCAGCAATCCACAATGTGACTCCCAATGAAATTGGTAAAATTGTGGGCAACCATAGGTATTCAGTTCCAGTGGATAATTGTCCAGTAATAGCAGCCCATCCATGTACGTCTGCAGCCATTGCCACCCATGCACCGGCAGGTGCAAGGCCCAGGCAAAGCCCAAGCCAAAAATGACATGCCCAAGTAAATCTTTTCGTGTATGGGTAGACAACAAAAGCCAGCACTGGTAACCAAGCCATCATAAGAGCAACTTTGTTTAGAGCACCTGCTCCAATAAGTAGCATCACTAAGAATGCAGTAGCCAAAGTCCATGCAGTGCGAAGGCTCATTGCTCCGGACGCTAGGTGGCGTTGCTCAGTTCTAGGATTATTAGCATCAATTTCTCTATCGATTATTCGGTTGAGGGCCATAGCAAGGCCTCTAGCTCCAATAGCAGCAATTAATATCCACAATAAATCTATTCTGAACCATCCAAAATCAGACTTGGGTAGTTGATCAATAAATTGGTCATAAGCAATTAGGTAGCCTATTAGGACAAATGGTAGGGAGAACAGGGTATGCTCGATTTTGATAAATGTCAAAATCTGTTTCAAATCCATAACTACTTTCCTCCGAACTCTAGGTGCTTGGGCCAATTATAGTTTGCTAGTTCGGGGTGGGAATTTAATTTATCCAATGTTTCTTGGGAATGTAAGGTTATTGCAGGCCACCTTCTAACTCCGTGCTCATCACTTGGAATAGGGATTGTAGCATCCCAACATAATCTGTTCTTGCCTTCATCAAATGTTAAACCTCTACTGACATCAAACCTTGAGGTAAGTTGCCAAAGCAATCTTCTTCGCGCTTTATCACAATACAAATCGAGGTCATTATTTGTGATAAACAACCATCTTAGTGAGGAATTAAAGTCCAATTGCCAAATTGAATTTCTCAATTGAATAATTTTATCAATTCTTTTCTTTTCAGAGTCATTATCAAAGCTTGATGAACCTGATTCTGGAGATGGTGAATTATCAACATCAATAGTCACGACTAACATACTATCACGAAGCATTCTAGCATCTTTTACCTCGGGTAATTTTTTGACTTTTCCAAGAGCATCGAATTTTGGAGCATCTTCTAGGCCCTGCCTCCATGAAGGGGTTTCTAGTGTAAAAGAACCTTCGAGAGGTTCTTTATCTGAGCGAGGGTCTGCATTAGGTATTGTTGTAGCATCAATTATGATTTTGTCTTGAACATTTTCAAATGGACTTGATGCATCAAGCGAGTCCGCTACCATTCCCTCTAGAACAATTATATCTTGAGAAATTTCTACTTTGTCGTTTAGTGAATCTAATAACTCTTCTAAGTCCTTGGGATTTTGTTCTGGATCAACTACTATTATTGATTTCAAGAACATCATTTGTCCTGCGCCAAGTAGTCCTAGTGCAGTTTTCCTAGCTTGCCTAGGGTATCTTTGCTTTGATGCGACAATGGCTAAGTTGTGAAAGCCGGTTTCCAGAGGAAGATGGACACTTTTCACGTCTCTATGTTGAAATTGCAAGACAGGAGAAAATTGCCTCCCAATGGCCTCACCAAGATATCCGTCTTCCATAGGTGGAAGACCTACAATGGTAGCAGGCAGTATGGCATCCTTTCGTCTTGTTATCGCTGTTACATGCATTACAGGGTATTGGCCGGTCAAAGAATAAAATCCGAAATGGTCACCAAAAGGTCCTTCAAGTCTAGTTTCGCCTGGAATACAATAGCCTTCAATGACGATATCTGCTTCAGCAGGCACCATGATATCTTGAGTAAGTGCTTTGGTGATTCGAAGAGAGCTTCTGCCTAATATGCCGGCGAATTGATACTCTGATAGATTATCAGGCAATGGAGCAATTGCAGAGAAAATTAGTTCAGGAGGTCCACCGATACAAATCGCTACTGGCATTTTTTGTTTTTCACCAGTTGAAGAAGCATGATCCGCTCCATGCTTGTGAATTTGCCAATGTAAGCCGATTTCCTTTTCTCCAAAAACTTGGGCTCTGTACATGCCAAGATTATGTTCACCATTTTTAGGGTCCTTGGTAACAACCAAAGGGAGAGTTACAAAGTGGCCACCATCCATTGGCCAAGTCTTGGGGATAGGAAGTTTAGTGAGGTCTAAATCCATCTTTACTCGTTGACATTTCCCCTTCCACTTTTTCCATGGCGGCATTGCAAGTGCGTCTCTGGCAAGGGGCAATGCTTTCCAAGGTTTTTTCATAAATTCACCAATCTCTGGCTTCATCATTGCCACCATTCTGTCTCCAACTTCGGTTTCATGACTAGCTCCCAAGGCTCTAAGTGTTCTTTCACCTGTTCCAAAAATGTTCATTGCCAGTGGAATCTCACTAATTGAACCGTCAGCTAGCCGTGGCTTTTCAAAAATGACCGCTGGGCCAGAATTTTTTACCAGCAAGTCTGCAATGGCGCCCGCTTCGTAGACAACATCCACCGGTCTATTGATGCGAATCAACTCACCGCGAGCCTCTAAATGGCCTAGCCATCTCTTCAAAGTCTTCCATGCCACAACAACGGGACTAGCATTATACCTTTGAACCTGCGTAAGTTCACATAGAATCTAACAACCGTTTTATTCATGGGCTTGGTCATTTACTCGCGTATCATGGGAGGCGAATCTAGCATCTGCGATGTCCTTGTCATCGGGGCTGGCCCGGGGGGCGGTTCAGCAGCATTACACGCAGCAAGAGCAGGACTGTCGGTAATTGTAGTCGAAGCGGACGGCGAAGTTGGAACGCCAGTTCATTGTGGTGAATGTCTTTCTGAACTTGCAGTAGAAAACTTATCTCTTGAGATACCTGATCATGTCAAGGCATTAGATGTAACAGGAATTCGTGTAATTTTCCCAGACGGAACTGAAAAACTCCTTACAGAGCCAGGTTATGTTCTAGAGAAACACTTGTTTGAACAATGGTTAATGGATGAATCGAATAAATTAGGCTCCCAATTATATTTGAAACACAAAGTAACATCTATGGAGAGAGTTTACAATAGCAAAAATGAATTTTCCAATTGGAAAATTGATGGCCGAGGTCCTAATTTTCCAATTGAATGCCGGGCTGTTATTGATGCTTCTGGGGTTGCTGGTGCTAGTTCAAAATTACTTGATATGGGTACACAAGTCGAAGTTATCGCAGGATTCCAATATGAGGTCACAGAGGTTAAAAATGACGGATATCTTGACTTTTACATTTGGCCTCAATACTCACCTCACGGCTATGTTTGGATGATTCCTAAAGAGGGAGAAAGAGCCAATGTCGGACTGGTTACCACCGATAAAAAAGGAGCGATCAAATATCTCGATAAATTCATCAAAGATACATATCTTGATGGTAAACCAATAGTTAATCCAATGTGGAGAGATAATACTAAGTCAACTAAAATCAAGCCATTTGGTGGTACAATACCTATTTCTGGCCCTAGAGAAAAAACTGTTGATGATGGAGTAATTCTAGTTGGCGATGCTGCAGGTTTTACATCACCTCTTTTTGAAGGAGGTTCACATTTGGCCCTATGGTCTGGTAGAGAGGCTGCTAATGTCATCGCTCAAGCATTGAAAGACAATGACTTGTCTAAAGAGAAATTAATGCCGTATGAGCAAGCATGGAAGAAAACGTTCCCTCCGTACAATAAAATCTTACGAGGCAAAGAAGCATTGTACGAACTTACGGATGAAGAAATGTCATTTATGGCAAGTTGTCTACCTGAAGAATTATCTAATATGTCACCTTTACAGAAATTAGGAATTGGGTTGAAAATCTTAGTCAAGAGACCGGCTCTACTAACGAAGAAAGTTATCTCAGTTCTCCGTTCATTCGGATATAGTCGAGCAAAGTTCTTTGGTTGGTAGAATCCTATTTTTCACTTTTTGAAATAGTAAAGCCCTTCAAATGCGGGAGTTAGCCTTGGATATGTGGGGGGCGTCTCTGTGGGTTGCTGCATTGGCTGCCACCTTCTTAATCATCCAACCACGGATATTTGAGAGATCTAAAATTACCGGTATTTTGTTGCATTTTTGTTTAGCAATGCCCTTTTTTGCCCTAGCAAGCCGCTTTATTGTAAATGATACATCTATTCAGTATGTAGTTGCTTTTGGTGGGGAGGCGTTACCTTTGAGATATCGTTTCGCTGCTACTTGGGCAGCAAGGGAAGGGCCTCTGCTAATGTGGGTATTGTGGTTAACTTTGTTGGCTTGGATATGGAGAAAACCAATGGCCAAGCTGGAAAATACTGACTCGAGAGAATTACGATTGAGATTAATTCATGGTTTCTCATTACTTTTAATTCTAATTTCAATAAGTCTTGACCCATTTAGAAAAACACCTGAATTCTTCTTCGGTGCAGGTTTAAATGAGTTATTACAGACAGATTTGATGGTTATTCATCCACCATTAATTTTCTTAGGATATTCCTTCTGCATACATCTTTCAGCATTATCTATTTCTAAATTATTTACAAGTTCAGACACGAATCTTAAACAACAATTTCTAGACATAGCTAGACCAGGTTTACTTATACTTACGTTGGGAATTGGGTTAGGTGGATTATGGGCATATCTAATCCTAGACTGGGGTGGATATTGGGCTTGGGATCCAGTCGAAACTGGCTCATTACTACCTTGGTTAGCACTTGTCGGGTTAGTGCATCTAAGAACTAAGCCAGGAAAAACCTCTAATGAGGCTTGGATTGGAGCGGGTTTAGTTGCAGGAGGTCTAGCATTATTTGCCACATTGGTAACAAGAGCAGGAGGAGTTTGGGCATCATCAGTACATACTTTTGTTACTTCAGATGATGGTTCATCACCTTCCGATGCGTTTTCGAGGATGATTCTACTAAAATCAGATAATATTGTCGGAGTAGAGGTGATGTCCTACCTGATTATTATGCTGTTATTCATCGCTTGCTGGATTTTAATTATCAGAAGAAGAATGTTTGAAGTTGAAAATCAAAGGCTAGGAGTTCAGGTTCTCCTTTTGCCTTTAATTGGAGCGTTTCTATCATTATTTATCGGAGCAGATTTGTACCACTACATCCCTAGTGAGGGCTTTTTACTGTTAATTTTCTTGTTTATAATAATCGATTTCTCATCTAATACCAATCAAGAAATAAATCAGCAAGGTTGGATCTATTTTAGGCATAAATATGTCCCCACATTACTCATAATTTCTCTAGCAACTCTAGTTTTGACACAGCAGGTATTTTTTACTCTGATTTTTATTCTATTTTTTGTTCCTATGTATTACTCTAACGATGCTTCAAAAGAGTGGATATGGGCTTCATTTGGAGTGGTTTTGTGTCTAGCCTCTGCTTGGTCAAATTTGATTGATGTATTGACTGCTGGAGTGCTATTACTAATTTTTATCACGCCATGGCTTATGCAAAAAGAGCAGGACAGCGATGTAGAATTCTCACTATTTTCTAAAAAGTGGCAACAAAAAATTGCTCTATGGGGCTCTGTAATGATTGTCAGTTCTTATTTGATCTTAACAATAGTTATCCTAATTGCTAGCATTGATTCGATAAATTTCGAAGCACATGAGCTATATGGTGCACCATTTATTCTTGCATTTACTGTGGCTATGATGTTTTATTTGAATAGGTCTAGCGAACCTAAGAATACTCTTTTCTTGCTAATTATAGTGATTTTGATATCTTTCACTTTATCGATTTTCTTCCCTCATGCTCTTGGTGCAGATTCAGATTCCTCGGTTTCCTCGATTATTGATAGAGGGTCTATTGCCTGGATTTATCTACCAATGCTACTGGTTTGCATAGGTCCATTATTTTCAGAAATCAAATCCCAAGCAACCCGTAAGAGCAGTAAACCATTGTTGAAGAGAATTCCTTTAGCAGCCCATATTGTTCATCTTGGTTTAGTTTTATTGATAATCGGTCATGTTTCAACTACCCTGCTTGTTGATAGAGGCGATGCTAGCCATAGAGTAACATTGATCAAAGATGAAATCATCATTCATGAAGGATATGGATATGAATTTAATGATGTACATATCACTTCTCAAGGATTAGAAGTAGGCGATGGCTATGTAGGGATAGAAATTTCTATCTATGAGGCATCAGGTCAAGAAGTTGGTAAAAAAATTGGAGAAGTGGAGCCAGGAATGCTTCGTTTTGATAAAACAGGTACAGCTCGTTCGGAAGTCGATGTTTTATCGAGATGGTCAGGTGACATAGTTTTCATCTTTGATGGGACACAAGCTGAAGGGTTGATGCAACAAACCCAAACTAACGGACAAGAATCAATAGAACTGGTCAGAGTAACAGTCTACAATCTCCCAGCATCTCATCTTGTTTGGTTCGGTTGGGTTACAATGATGTTTGGTATGACGGTGATAACTTACGCCTCCTATTCGAAAAAAGCCTCACTGAGTAAGAATGAGGGATTAATTTTACAACAAGAATGATTAGTTACTTATCCAAGAGATTATCAAGGGGAGTCAAGTCGGCCGATTATCTCTAAGGAGGCTATACCATGGAAGATGGAGCAATTATACATGTTGATTATGACTTATTCAGCGGTGAAACCGGTGACTTGATTGAAACTACCAGTGAAGAGGTGGCAAAAGAGCATGAAATGCATCAAGAAGGCCGTAGTTATTCTCCAATGGTATGCGTAGTAGGCTCTGGAGGATTAATTCCAGGTTTCGAGGCTGCTTTGAAAGACGCAAAAGTTGGAAAAGAAGTTGAAATTGAAATTGCTCCTGAAGAGGGCTATGGAGAGAAAGACCCTACTATGACTGAAGTCATTAGTATTGACAAATTGAAGAGGTCAGTTCAAGACCCTCAATCACTGTACATTGGTGCACCTATAACTATGGGTGGACGCCAAGGATATCTTACCTACCTCGCTGCAGGCCGTGCTAAAATCGATTATAATCATCCTATGGCAGGTAAAACTCTAAAATACGTATTTACCGTTGTCAAGGAATTAAAAGGCGATGATGACAAGGTTTTGGGTCTATTAGAATCTAATACAGGTCACACTGGATTTGAAGTATCTTTCAAAGGTAAAGATCTTTCCATCACTCTTCCGCAAGCTATGTTATTCGACACCAATGCTGCAATGATGAAATTTAGATTAGTTACAACTATTCGCGACGCAATGGAATGTGGGAAGATTTCCTTTGTTGAAGTTCATGAACCAAGAGGATTCGGAGTTGAGGATGCTGATGAAGACTCAGGTGAGGATTTATCTAAACTCTCAGTTGCAGAACTAAAAGATAGACTCAAGGCTAAAGGTTTGCCAGTAGGTGGCAAGAAAGCAGACTTAATCGAACGTTTATCTTCTCAAGAAGAAGAGTGAACTTAAGATAGTAAACTAATAATTCAACCGTGCTCTGGAATGTTTGGTTAGGATGACTACTACTGCCTCAGAGATTGAGAAAAGCCTCTCTGATTATGATTCTGCATTGCCCAACGAATCTTTTTCCCAACTAGAAAAAGCCTCGATTTGGTTTCTAGTTGCATTGGTCTCAATACTATCATTTGGTTTGATTTTTGCAAATGATATTTTTTGGGGAGATGGNCTCAAACCGATAGTCTGGGACCCTATTGTAAAAGATGCAGGTGCTGCTGGAGATGCAGGTTACTCGCCCCAAAACACNGCAATTTATGCATTTACAATATTACTTTCCGTAGTTGTCTTACAAGGAATTTTCCGCAAAATGAATTTACCAGCTGATGACAAAATGATGATTGCTTTGATTATGTGGGTAATTTTAGCACCTGTTCTAAGGGTATTAGAAGATTCAGACTTCTTCAGTTCTAAAATAGACTGGTTATTGATTTCTCCAATCATACATTTCCATTTGGCCTTTTGGTTAGTNGGTATTGCATTTNTATCGCATAATTTCACTTCTAAATGGGATGGAATAAGCGATGATAAAACTATTGAGAAAAGCCGTACTGTATTGTTCATTTCACTTGGGATGGCATTATTCTTTCACTGGGCTTTACTGTATAGGCCNGCATATATCGAGCATCAAGATATGGGTCTATTTTGGATTTTGATTGGTCTTGCATTATCCTATTTACTCTTATTCATGGTTCTAGTATGGACTTGGAATTGGCCCTCAATTACTAGAGGATTGACTGCATTTGGGTCTTCAGCAACATTGCTTGGTTTTTTCCATTGGCTTCAATTTCTTGATACTCCATGGCCCCAAGAAAGCGGTAGAGTAGTAGAGTCTCAGCCATTATGGCCTCTTGTTGTTGTTTTGGGAATTCCGGCTGTAGTTTGTTGGTTTATGTACAAATATGGAATTGAAGATGCTAGACATATCAATTTGAGCGGCTATCAACCAGGAGTCTTACCCGACGGAGTAACAGTCAAAACATGGGAAGACGCAGAAAANATAGTATCCAAGCACCCGATTGAACAGTTGTCAAAAAAGGCATTACTAGCTAATCCGATGGTTTTAGCTATGGTTTATGGCCAGTTGTGTGATGGAATTGCAACTATGGTAGGTATTGATTTCTTTGGCTACGGCGAGAAACATCCAGTTAGTAATGCAGTAATTCAATTCGGTGGACAGATCAATGATTCTATCGGTATTTCATGGGGCGAAGGAGCGTGGCTATTTGCTCTTGTAAAAGCAATTCTAGTCGCAGTTATCGTTTGGCTATTTATTGAAATGAGAGTTGAGAAAAGACAAGTTCACATGCGAATGCTGATTGTTCTCGCAGTACTTATTGTTGGTTTGGCTCCAGGTTTGAGAGATATAGGGCGTTTAACACTCGATGTATAATCCTAAATTTTCCTAATTTAATCTTCAATGTTAAATGTCGGTGCTTCTTGCATTGATTCGAGGGGTATTATGGATAGATTGCCGACAAGGGTAAATCGTGCAGATGCAGATTTTTCTAAACGCATCGAGCATAATTCAAATCTCATCAATACACTTAGACAACGTTTGGAGATTGCTTCTAATGGCGGAGGTGGAAAGTATGTTGAACGGCATAGAAGTCGTGGAAAATTACTGCCTAGGGAGCGTATTGAGAGAATTATCGACCCTGGTACGGCCTTTCTAGAACTGTCACCTTTAGCAGCATACGAACTTTATGATGGCCGAGCCCACAGTTCAGGAATAGTCACAGGAATTGGTATGGTTCATGGNCGNGAATGTCTTTTTGTNGCTAANGATGCTACNGTAAAAGGTGGTTCTTACTACCCAATGACAGTAAAGAAGCACATAAGAGCTCAAACCGTGGCACATGAAAACCACTTNCCATGCATCTATCTAGTTGATTCTGGGGGCGCATTTTTACCAATGCAAGACGAAGTTTTNCCCGATGTTAANCACTTTGGAAGAATTTTCAGAAATCAAGCAAAGATGTCAGGTGATGGCATACCTCAAGTTGCCGCTGTATTGGGTTCTTGTACCGCTGGAGGAGCATATGTTCCTGCCATGTCTGATGAATCAATCATCGTCAAAGGAAATGGTACAATCTTCCTTGCNGGACCTCCATTGGTCAAAGCAGCGACTGGCGAAGTTGTTACTGCTGAGGATTTGGGCGGCGCTGATGTCCATACGGCACAATCTGGTGTTGCAGATCATTTTGCTGAAGATGAACCAGAAGCACTGCGTTTAGTTAGGAATATAGTTGAAAATTTGGGTCCTCGACAATTAGCCCCGGCGGCGAGTGCCGAAGTTGAACCACCTGCTCACGACGTAGAAGACCTTCTTGGATTGATTCCTAGTGATAATCGAACTCCTTTAGACATAAAGGAGATTATTGCTAGAATTGTAGATGGTTCNAGATTTCATGAATTTAAATCTAGATATGGCACGACCCTTATCTGCGGCTTTGCACATATCCATGGCCATAAAGTTGGTATTGTAGCCAACAATGGTATCCTATTCTCAGAGTCTTCACTAAAAGGAGCTCACTTTGTAGAATTATGTGGGCAAAGAGGAATCCCATTGGTATTCTTACAGAATATTACTGGCTTCATGGTTGGTAAAGCCTANGAAGCNGGAGGAATTGCTAAAGACGGTGCAAAATTAGTTACTGCAGTATCTTGCGTTAATGTACCTAAATTTACAGTAATCATCGGGGGNTCTCATGGCGCAGGTAACTATGGGATGTGCGGCAGAGCATACGATCCAAGATTCCTCTTTATTTGGCCAAATAGTCGAATTTCTGTAATGGGCGGCCCGCAAGCAGCAGATGTTCTGGCTACTGTAAAGCAAGACCAAAGGGCACGCGAAGGAATGCCTGCGATGGAAGGAGATGAGTTNGAAGAATTCCGTCAACCAATCCTTGACAAATATGAAACCGAAGGGAGTCCTTACTATTCTACTGCTAGATTGTGGGATGATGGAATCATTGACCCTAGAGATACCAGAGATGTGCTAGGGTTATGTTTAGCNTCTGCAAGAAATGCACCACTACCGGATGATAAATTTGGCGTATTTAGGATGTAATTTATCAATTGAAAAATCAAATATGCAATTGGAGTTTTAATCATGGAAAATATGCAAAACCCCCCACGAACTGAGTTAGTGAAAGTTGAAATTGATGGTTCGACATGCCACATAACGTTAAACCGCGAAGAAAAATATAATGCTCTCAATGTTCAGATGATTTCAGAGTTGTGTGAAATCTTTGAGTGGACCGCAAAACGNAGCGCAGGNCATGTCAACCAATTACACGATAGTGACGGACAAGAATATCTCAGAGCATTGGTAATTTCAGGTCAAGGAAAACATTTCTGCGCAGGCGCAGATATCAACATGATGCGAGATGCAGGGGCGCAAACTGCAGAAGAAAATCGTAAGGATTCAGAACGTCTCGATCGCTTATTCAACAGCTTATGGGCTCATCCTTGCTTCACAATTGGACTAATACAAGGAGTTGCCTTAGGTGGAGGTGCAGGGCTAATCGCCTGTTGCGATTATGTGGCAGCAACTGAAAATGTTAAAATTGCTTTATCGGAAGGCAAACTAGGAATTCTTCCTGCAGTAATCGGGCCATATGTCTACCGAAGATTAGGTTCTGCATGCTTTAGAAGGCTTGCTATGCAAGCAAGTAGAATAGATTCTGAAGAGGCCCTACGTATCGGATTTATTGAAAANGTNGTCAAAAATACAGATGAGTTACAAGTTGCTTCTGTTGCAATACTCGAGGAAATACTTTCTACGGGTCCTTCTGCAGTTTCACTGGCCAAAGAACTGACTTTAGAGTTTGATCATTGGGCTTTAGACGATGAAAAACTGCGACAGTTCACTTTAGATTTCACTAGTAAAATGCGTGGTTCTAATGAGGGCCAAGAAGGTTTGTCCTCTTTCCTAGAAAAGAGACCGGCTAATTGGAAGAAATAAACGGAGAGATTAGATGGTTAGCAATGTATTGGTTGCAAATCGTGGTGAAATCGCTTGNCGTATTCTTCGCGCTTGCAGTGAAGCAGGCCTCTCTTCAATTGCTATTTATGCTGATAATGATGCTAATTCCTTATTTGTTGAACTTGCCACAAAATCCGTACGCCTTGAGGGAGAAAGTATTACAGACACGTATCTTAACCAACAGCAGATTTTGAAGATTGCAAAAGAAAACGGTGCTGATGCAATTCATCCNGGTTTCGGATTCTTGTCNGAAAGNGCNGATTTNGCTCAAGCGGTAATCGATTCAGGACTAACATGGATTGGTCCTTCTGCTATGGCGATAGAAAAGATGGGAGATAAAATGACTGCTAGAACTACAATGAAGGCTGCAGGCGTACCCGTCATTCCTGGAGAAGAAATTGAGCAAGAGGATGCTGAAGAAGCATTGGAAGCAATTAGAGAGTCTAGCCAAAGAGTAGGATTCCCATTACTTCTCAAAGCATCTTCTGGTGGTGGAGGTAAGGGTATGAGAGTTGTTAATTCACCCGAAGAACTGGATGATGCAGTTAGTGGCGCTCGTAGAGAGGCTATTGCTGCGTTTGGTGACGGCAGAGTATATGTTGAACGTTTACTAACTGGTTCAAAGCATGTTGAAATCCAAATTTTAGCAGATAAGCACGGTAGAACAATTCATCTTGGAGAGAGAGAATGTAGTGTTCAAAGAAGGCATCAAAAGGTGTTTGAAGAAGCCCCATGTNCTACAATGACTCCGCAATTGAGGGAAAGAATGGGTCAAGCTGCAATTTTAGCCGCTCAAGCAGTGGATTATGTAGGAGCAGGCACGGTTGAATTTCTGCTAGCCTCATCAGGGGAGTTTTTCTTTTTAGAAATGAATACCAGAATTCAGGTTGAACACCCAGTTACTGAAATGGTCACTGGAGTGGACATTGTTAGAGAGCAGATTAGAATCGCATCGGGCGAACCGATGAGTTGTGGAGAACTAATCATCAGAGGTCACTCAATCGAGGTTAGGCTTTATGCAGAGGATGCAACCAATAATTTCCTACCAGCAATCGGACCTCTAGTAGTTTTTCAACCACCAGTCGGACCAGGTGTAAGATTAGATACTGGAGTTCGACAAGGCGATGAAGTAACTCCAAACTATGATCCAATGCTGGCAAAACTTGTCGTTTGGGCACCATCTAGAGAAGANGCTCTTCAAAGAATGCGCAGAGCATTAGATGAATTTNTTGTATTGGGTACCACGACTAATATTAGATTTCTTAGAGAATTATGTGATCAAGAAGATGTAATTAATGGTTCAACNGATACCACTTTAATCGACAGAGTTTGGCCAAATGGTTGGAAACCTAATGTTCCTAAAGAACTACTTAATGCTGGATTAATGATTGCTGGAATTAGTGAAAGTTCAGGTAAACATCGTAAAACGAATTCAGAAAGTCAGACGATAGAGGGTCCAATAAGCCCATTTTCTACAATTTCNAGGAGGTTTCCTTGATGCAATATGAATTTAGAGTGGATGGTGAAGTTGTTGAGGTCACTGTTGGTAAAANGGGCGAAGATTGGGTTTTGTCGGGTAATAATGCTAGTATTATGACAGATGGAAGAATTAAGGTCGAGATGTCGGATGGAACTATTCATTTCGCTCATAGTGCTAAGGTAGGTGATACTTGGTGGATTCATTTATCGGGTCATATTTTCTGTATTGAAAGAATCGAACCGGGCGCTACTCAAGATCAAGGGGATNCCAGTCTTTCAGCCCCTATGCCTGGAAAAATACTACAGGTATTGGTCAAAAAAGGACAAAAAGTTNAACCAGGTCAGGCTTTGATGATTCTTGAAGCGATGAAGATGGAACATAGAATTGTGGCNTCAGAAGAAGGAATAATTAATTCTATTTTCTTTTCTGAGGGAGACCAAGTACAGCAAGGCGTTCCTTTACTTGAAATGGATTAAATATGTATTCTAATATCTAAAAATTTATATGTGGTTGGCGACATATATAAAGTCTAACATTTAGTAGGACGGTTATGCGCAAACTAAGTTGCTGGCTAATTATTGCTGTTTTGACAATACACATGTCTGTTTACAGTATGGACTATACAAACGAAAAAATCGATTTCGATACACAAGAAAGTGATGATGCCTCACAAGCATCTGAAAAAGACTCTCATCAAATGTCAGGAAATCAAACAGGCAGTAGTGGCCATAATTGTAATTTCACGAATTATCAAGATGGATTAGGAGGTCCTGTTTGGGAAAGTTCAGCCTCTTACAACTTAGATGACATAGTGGAATGGCCTGCAGGTTCAGGCCATTTCTGGCAGAGTACCACAGCAGGTCCAACAAGCGAGCCTGACTCAACAGGTAAGTGGACAGGACCATGTTCCTGCGAGGAAATCGCTGAAGAAAGTGGAGTTGTATGGGATTCAATGGTTGCATATAACGCATGGCAGATTCTAGATTACAACGGCGCAATTTGGTTCGTTCAAGATGCAGGTACTAATGCTGGGGACGTGCCACAGCAAGGCTCAGACCTCTGGGTTCTATGTGAAGATTCATGTGCATCAATCCTCAATATTCCAACTCCTGTATGGGAAAGTTCTACTCTAGTGACTCAAGGAGAAGTATACGAATATCCAGCAAACTCAGGACATTACTACACTGTTGTGGGCGTTGGAATGGATAATCAA